>CAZHHS010000164.1:2706-4867 GCA_964532395.1 uncultured Desulfobacterales bacterium
GCGGGAGTCCATAAATACTCCAAAGCACTAGATTCCGGCCTTCGCCGGAATGACGAAAATGGAGTGAAGCTGACCCTCTACGGTTCTATCAACTTTTTTAGTTTCATACGAGGTGTTAGGCGCGAGGGACCGGTGAATCGTAAAGAGTAAACAGGACTGTTTGTTGTTGAGCTCAGTCGCCGGTTATTCCTTTCCGGTGGGCAATAGACAACCGTTTGCAGCATTTAAATTGTTCGACGCCAGTGTTCATTCAAATCATTGACCTCCCATCTTTGCTACAGCCTTTACCTGCATGAGCCAACTCCCAACATCTCCAACATCTCCAACATCTCCAACCTGACCCCTGAACCCCTGAACCCCCAACCCCTGAAATGACTTTGACTGTTCTGCGAGGCTTTGTTAGCATCGATTCATGAATTCCTACCGGCTTGTCAAGCCATATTTCGTCGAGAAAAGAGTTTGGGTCCTGGTGGGACTCTTTTCACTCTTTATCGTAGATATTCTTCAGCTTTTTATTCCTCGCATTATCAAGTGGGCCGTTGATGACTTGACCATCGGAAGCGTGAAGGGCGCCAATCTTGTTCGCTATGCCTTATATGTCATTGCTGTGGCTCTCGTCATCGGCGTTTTTCGGTATATATGGAGACGGTGCCTCATCGGAACGTCCAGGCGAGTTGAGGAAGGGCTGCGAAATCGGCTTTTTTCGCATATCCAAAATCTGTCTGCAGGGTATTTTGATAAGACGAAGACCGGAGACTTGATGGCGCGTGCGACCAACGATGTCCAGCACGTCCGGATGGCTGTCGGCATGGGCATGGTAGCGCTTACCGACGCAGTGGTGCTCACGGTGGCGGCGATCGGTTTCATGTTGTACATCAATGTGACACTGACGCTTTTGGCATTGTTGCCCATGCCCATCATCGTGATACTAACCCGGGTGATTACCAAAAAAATGCATCGGCTCTACAAAGATGTTCAGGCGTCGTTTTCCGATTTAACGGAAGTGGTGCGCGAGAGATTTGCCGGGATCCGGGTGATTAAGGCATACAATCGTGAAGATGCAGAATTGGAAAAGCTCACGGGTATTTCCCGGGACTATGTAAAAAAGAATATTCATTTGGTGCGTATCACCGGGTCTCTGTTTCCCGGAATGACGTTTATGACTAATGTGAGTGTGGTGATCGTTCTCTTCCTTGGCGGGCGGTTGGCCATTGGATTGACCATTACCCCCGGTGATTTTGTCGCCTTCATCAGCTATTTGGGGCTAATGACCTGGCCCATGATGGCCATGGGATGGGTGATCAACCTGATCCAGCGGGGGCGCGCATCACTCGATAGAATCGATGAAATCCTTCAAACACCCCCCCAGATCGTCAGCCCCCCCGACCCGGAACCTTCAGGACGCATGGAAGGGAAGCTCGTTTTCGAGGATGTGGGGTTTCGGTATGGCCCGGACTTGCCGGTAGTGCTTTCCGGTATCTCATTTTCCCTGCGTGCCGGTCACCGAATCGGTATTGTCGGTCCCACCGGCAGTGGAAAGACGACACTTTGCCACATGATTCCCCGTCTGTTGGATGTTACAACAGGGCGAGTAATGATCGACGACGTCGACATTCGTCGGCGGTCGCTGAAATGGCTCCGATCGAACATCGCAGTGGTTCCGCAAGATGCATTTCTTTTTTCGGGCAGCATTCGGGATAATCTCATGTTCGGCAAGGAAGATGCGACACTCGACCAGATGGTGGCGGCCACGCGGGCCGCTCATCTGTATGATACGATAAAAAGCTTTCCCCACGGCTTTGACACTCTTATCGGAGAGAAGGGCGTGACCTTGTCAGGGGGGCAAAAACAGCGCCTTGCCTTGGCTAGAGCGCTCCTGTCGTCGCTGCCCATGCTGATCCTGGATGATCCGCTCAGCCAGGTGGATGTAGATACGGCGGCCATCATCCTCGGCCACGTTCAAGAAGTATGGCGTGTCCGCACCACGGTGATGGTATCTCACAGAATCAACCAGATAAAAGATTCGGACGTGATTCTGGTTTTGGAGAATGGGCAAATATCGGATATGGGAACCCATGAAGAACTGAAAGACCGAGAAGGGTTTTATCAGGACATGTATTATTGGCAGGAAATTGAAGAAGGGCGTTATGAAAGGGTAAAG
>CAZHHS010000165.1:0-4856 GCA_964532395.1 uncultured Desulfobacterales bacterium
ACGGTTGTTCCGGATTCCCCACGTGGTAAAAAACCCGTGCCCCGTCGTTTGTGGAGTGAAATCTATTCCCGGTGTGAAGGCTGATAAAGACATCCGCTTGTCGGTGGTTGGCCGAGGCGGTTCGTCTTTCAAGGTCCACCCAGTAATCTCCGTCCCGGGTTAAGTGGACACGACACGCTCCGTGGAGGGCGTCTTTAAGGGTTAAAGCCAGCTGTAGGGCCACGTCTTTTTCGGATATGTCCGCGGGGTGGGGAGCACCCTCATCATGTCCGCCATGGCCCGGGTCAATGACGACGATCTTGCCTTCCGCAAAGCCCTCCGGCAACAGGGCATGTTGGCTGAAAGCGGGGGAAGGTGACAGGCAAACCACAAACCAAACCATCAACAAGAGTTTGCATGCCTCCGGATTGAGTCGACAGGGCCCTTTCAAGAACAAAATCGGCATAACTATCCTTGATTCCAAATCGTGCCTATTGGGAGAAAACCGCCGCTGCGAGTTTTCCGGCAGACGCCAACGCGATCATGACCGGCAGATCCACCTCGGCATGAATTCTGCCTCCATTTTGGTCAATAGGCAAGTCCTTTGTTGATAAGCACTCTCAGGTGGTTAAGACTCAAATCCCTTGACACGGCACGGCCGAGGTACTAGTGTTAAAGTCTACGATATGGGAACCTAATACATTATTTTTCCCGGAAAAAATCATTAGCCGTACTGCGAGAGTGGCGAAATTGGCAAACGCACTGGACTTAGGATCCAGCGGCTCACAGCCTTGCGGGTTCAAGTCCCGCCTCTCGCACCATTGGCGCGAAGACTGGAGAAGAGACTAACGATGAAGGTAAATGTGGAAGAGCTCAGTCCGATAAAGAAAGTGATGCACGTCGAGATTCCCAAAGAAGACGTTACAAAGGAGCTGGAAAAGGCCTATAGAAACCTGAAGTCAAGTGTAAACTTGAAGGGGTTTCGGCCGGGCAAAGTACCCATGTCGATTCTTGAAAGGCGTTTTGGCAAGCAGGTTCATGCGGAGGTTTCCGGGGAATTGATCCAAAGTTCCTACGGTAAGGCCTTAGGAGAGGCGGACTTGACACCGGTGGGTGAACCCTCACTTGATCAGCCGGAACTTGTCGAGAAAGGGCAGCCCTATTCTTATACGGCTACTGTTGAGGTGGTTCCTGCGCTTGACGATTTGGATTTGGGTGGGATGGAGCTGGAGGAGAGAACCCATACGGTAGACGAGGCGGAGATTGACAGTCAACTGACCATGCTTCAAAAACGAAGCGCGGAGCTCCGAAATGTGGAAGAAGGCCGGTCGGTTCGAGACAGGGATATCGTAATCATTGATTACGAAGGATTCCAGGACGGTGAGCCTCTGGAGGCGGCTGGAAAGACCGAGAACTTCCAGGTAGAAATTGGTTCCGGTCGGATCTTGAAAGACTTTGAGGAGCAACTCGTCGGCATGAAAGCCGACGAAGCCAAGGAAATCCAGGTACGTTTCCCGGAGGATTATTACAATCACGGATTGGCTGGCCGGGATGTTACCTTTAAAGTGACCGTCAAAGAGATCAAGGAAGAAATCCTGCCCGAGTTGGACGACGAGTTCGCCAAGGATTTGGGTGAGTACGAGACACTGGACGAACTGAAGGAGGCCATAAAAAAGGATCTGGAACAAAAGTATAGTGCCGAGACGAACAGACAACTTCGCGAGCAGGTGGTTGACAAGCTCATTGCAAAAGCCCCGTTCGAGCTCCCCGAGGCCTTGGTTGAGAGTGAGCTTTCGACAATGGTGCAAAATGCTCAAGGCATGATGGCGCAGAGGGGGGTGACACCGGATCAGTCCGAAGAAGGTGTGAAGGCCCTCTCGGAGAAATACCGGCCATTGGCCGAGCGCAAGGTGCGAGAGTACATACTTATGGGAAAAGTGATCGAGCAGGAAGCTATTGAACTTACCGATGAAATGCTTGATAAGGCCTATCAGCGGTTTGCCGATACGCTGAATCAGCCGGTGGATGTCATAAAGCAATACCACGAAAGCTCTGACGAGGCCTATGAAATGTTCAAACAAAAAACCCTCGAAAAAGAAGCGATGGATTATATTATCAAAAAGAGTGATGTCAAACAGGTCGAAATGAAGACCGAAACGGAAGAAGGAGACGCGTAATGGCCCTCATACCCATGGTCGTGGAGCAGAGCAGTCGGGGAGAGCGAGCGTATGACATTTATTCCCGGCTGTTGAAGGATCGCATCGTTTTCTTGGGGACCGCCGTAAATGATGAGATTGCCAATTTGTTGATCGCCCAGTTTCTCTTTTTGGAGTCGGAAGACCCGGACAAGGAAATCAACTTCTACATCAATTCTCCGGGGGGCGTGGTGAATGCCGGTTTGGCCATATACGATACCATGCAGTATATTAAACCGGACATATGTACTTTGTGCATGGGACAGGCGGCCAGCATGGGGGCGGTGTTACTTGCCGCCGGTGCGCAGGGCAAGCGCTATGCCCTTCCCAATGTGCGGATCTTGATTCACCAGCCGATGGGGTCGTTTCAGGGCCAGGCGTCCGATGTGGCCATACAGGCCGAAGAGATTCTCCGTATGCGGGAATCGTTGAACCATATTCTTGCGTTTCACACCCAGCAGGATATCGAAAAGATTCGCAAGGATTCCGACCGGGACTTCTTCATGAGCGGTGCTGAAGCCAAAGAATACGGGGTTGTCGACCATGTAATCAGCAGTCGAGACGCCGGCGCGAACGAAGCCGGCGAGGAATAGTTTTTGCAGTTACTGAGCGGACGTCGGAGCTGTGAAGGAGGAAATCGGGGGGCCTGGGTTTTGATCGGCCCGCCATAGAATGTGTAAGAGACTATTTCGTTTGTGATATTTAAGGGATAAGCCAGGAGGAAGGTATGGCTAAACGTAGAGGTGTGGACGGAGAGGGGTTACGGTGCTCGTTTTGCGGGAAGAGCCAAGAAGAGGTAAAAAAGCTCATTGCCGGACCGGCGGTCTATATTTGCGACGAGTGTATAGAGCTGTGCAATGAGATTGTGGAAGAAGAATACGAAAAAGAAGCGCAGTCCCAGAGAAAGAATGAGTATTCGACACCGGCTGCCATCAAGGCGAGTATCGACGAGTATGTGATCGAACAGGAACGGGCCAAAAAGATTCTGTCCGTAGCCGTTTATAATCATTACAAACGGTTGGAGAGCCAACTGGAAACCAGTGATGTTGAGCTTCACAAAAGTAACATCGTACTCATCGGACCGACGGGATGTGGCAAGACGTTGCTCGCCCAAACCCTGGCCCGATCTTTGAATGTCCCGTTTACGATTGCCGACGCCACGTCGTTGACCGAGGCGGGATATGTGGGAGAAGATGTGGAGAATATCATCGTCTCCCTGCTCCAAAATGCGGATTATGACGCAGACCGGGCTTCGAAGGGTATTGTTTATATTGACGAAATAGACAAAATAGCCAGAAAGGGGGACAACCCCTCCATTACCCGGGACGTTTCCGGGGAAGGGGTGCAACAAGCGCTCCTCAAAGTAATTGAGGGAACCGTCGCCAGTGTTCCGCCGAAAGGGGGACGCAAACATCCCCAGCAGGATTTCATCAAGGTGGATACGTCCAATATTTTGTTTATTTGTGGCGGAACATTTAACGGCTTGCGGGAAATCATCGAAAGTAGACTAGGCAACAAAGTTATGGGCTTCGGTGCCAAGATTCAAAGTCAAGGCGAGCGAAATATTGGGGAAACCCTTAAATTGGTTCAGCCCGAAGACCTCCTGAAGTTCGGCCTGATCCCCGAGTTCGTTGGTCGATTGCCGGTGATTGCCACCCTTGACGAACTGAGCGAGGAGGTTTTGGTCAAAATACTCACCGAGCCCAAAGATGCCCTGGTGAAACAGTTCCAGAAGTTGTTGGAGTTTGAGGGAGTCAAGCTTCGGTTTACCGATGGGGCGCTCAGAGCGATTGCGGCAAACTCTTTGCAGCGAAAGAGTGGTGCCAGAGGATTACGGGCAATCATGGAAAAGAGTATGCTCGAGATTATGTACGATATTCCCTCCATGGACGGGGTGAAAGAGTGTGTCATCAACGAGGATGTCATTCTCAATAACGAGGAACCCATCTTGTTGTTCGAACAATCGGAAGAGTGGGCCATGTCCTAGGCTCGACTTTATCGGGCTTTTCCGAGAAGTGGCTAAGAGACCCACAGCCCCCAAGGGGGGTTAATGAAATCTAAAGAGTGAATCAAGTACTTCCGCTCTGAACGTCGTTTCCCGGGTTCGTGAGCCCCAACCAAATTAAAAATATGTTCAATATCTTAAAAAGGAAAAAAACGATGGAGAATTCAGAAGAACGACTTAGCTTACCATTTCTCCCTTTGCGGGATGTGGTTATTTTCCCCCACATGGTCGTGCCCCTATTTGTCGGGCGGACCAAGTCCGTCAACGGGCTGTCGAGTGCCATGAACCTGGACAAGACGGTCTTTTTGGCTACGCAAAAAGATGCCTCCGTGGATTCACCGCAAGAAAAGGACGTTTTCAAGATAGGTACGATTGGAACCGTGCTGCAATTGTTACGCTTACCGGACGGGACCGTAAAGGCGCTGGTGGAAGGAAAGCGTCGGGCCCAAATGATCCGTTTTGCGTCTAAGGACAATTATTTTGTTGCGGACGTGGAACCGATTGTAGAGCCGGATACCGCGGAAGTTGAACGAGAGGCCATGACCCGGACCGTTGTGGGCGCGTTTGAAGAATATTCAAAGGTGAATAAGAACATCTCGAAAGACGTGATAAAAAATGTATCCAATATCAAGGACTTGTCCCAACTGTCCGATACCGTTGCCGCCCACTTCAACTTC
>CAZHHS010000166.1:0-4819 GCA_964532395.1 uncultured Desulfobacterales bacterium
ATCCGGGAATCCGTCGTCTGGTAACTATCGTTGACCACCACAAACCCCCGTTCCGTCCTCACCGTATCGGGTAGAAAGCTCAGGTCCGGTGAATCCCCAATGGAGATGATGACCGTATCGGCAGGAATAACCTCCCCGGTTTTTAGTTCCACGCCCTCCTCGGTTACGGCCTTTGTAAAACAGGGCCACCGAAACCGGGCCCCCACGGCCTCCGCCGCCCGTCTTTCCGCACCAAAGGACGCCGGTTCTTGAATGTCGATCAAGGTGATCTCCTCGGCTCCCAACCGATGGGCTTCCGCAGCCACGTCACACCCTACATTGCCGGCACCGATAATAACCACCCGCTTGCCGACGTCTTGCCGATCTTCCCGACTTTGCTTCAAAAACGTCAGCGCCGGAATCATGCGCTCCTTCCCCTCGATAGGCGGAACCCTCGGGTTTTGGGCACCTACCGCAATGACCACAAAATCGTAATCGGCCTTAAGCTGTTCCAAGTCATCCTGATTCAGCCCTTGTTGGAGGTGCACATGAGAAAGGGTTCGGCGGACCCGGTCCAGTTCTTCACCGACCACCTCGTCGGGAATCCGGCTCTTTGGAATCGCCGATGACATCTTACCGCCCAGTTGCTTTTCCATGTCGAACACAACGGCCTCGTGGCCGTGACGCCGTAGCTGCCAAGCGGTAGAAATACCGGCGGGTCCCCCCCCGATGACGGCCACCTTTTTCCCGGATAGGGCCGGCATGTCCGGCACCTTGGCGTCAACACTGGCTTTGCCCAGTTGAGAAACATCGACGGGAGACATACCGGCCGCTTGCCGTGTGCAGCCCTGCATACATAAATTCGGACACAAGTAGCCGCAGACGGTCGCCGGAAACGGGGTGTAGGATAACGCCATGTCCACCGCCTCGTCTATACGGCCCTCCCGTATCAAACGCCATCGCTCCTGAACCGGCATGCCGGTGGGACAACTCGCCTCACACGGGGGGAGATATTTGCGATTCTCCCATACCGGAACAAACCGTCGCAACTCCCCCCGCGTAATTACCGGAATGGGACTTCGATCCAGGTCACTCAAATCGCCAATGAGTCCGCCGGCACCCAACTCCTGCTCCCACACGTGGCGGGAAAAATCGTGCATCGACCGCCGGGGCTTGCCCATCTTTTCAAAGGGACTTCTGGCCACCAACAGTTGCCAGTCCTCGACATTGGACAACATCCCCAGAAGTTGGGGTCGCCCGATCTTGTCCACAAAATTCCTGAGGTTTTCCAGCAGCCATTGCCAGTCTTCGTTTTCGATGGGCACCAACTTGGCATCCGCCTGACTGAATCCCTTGTGGGGGCCCCGAAAAAAGATCTTTCCGCCGACCATACCGACACAAGGACGATAACCAAGGACATTGGTCGGGTCCTGCCCTTCCACCCCACAGATAACAGCCGTACCGCCGGCCATGAATTCAGCAAAATAGTCCCCAACCGTTCCCAATACCCACAGCTCCGGCGCGGCAAAGCGGGGGTTGTGCTTCGTCATCGTCATGGCCCGGGCCCCGACGTTTCCACAGACCCATATTTTGCCTTGTGCCATGGCATTGGCCACACCATTGGTGGCATTGCCGTAGACCGCAATCTGGGCGCCCCCATTGAGCCAACCCAAATCATCCGAGGCGGGACCCAACACCTCAATAAAAGTATTGGGGTACCCCATGGAACCGACCCGTTGACCCGATGATCCCTTGATACGAACATGAACGGGCCTGTTTTCCCGGTCCCACAAACGTCCGCCGATCCCGTGCTGACCAAAGGCCTCCACTTCTATATCCCTATGGCCCTCATCGAGCGCCGACTGAAGACGTTCTTCCAGCACCCGGGATTCCACACGATGCCCACTTTCAATACCTGTAATCTGGTATACCCCGTTCTTTTTCATTCCCATTCCTATCCAACAGTGAGTGCCAACCGAAATAGGCCTCTCCACCCAACACCCATCAGACCACGTATCGGATCTCCAGCCGATCGGCCACCGCCTTGTCGTTGATCCCAATCGCATCGGACATGCCGATGGGCAAAGACGTGGACCGCCCCAAGGGGGCCAATATTTTTTTCAGTTCCGTATCGAAGGCCAGAAACACGTCCACCACCCGCTCCGCCACCTGTTCGGGATCCAAGCGTCTGAACAGTCGCGGGTCCTGAGAGGTAATACCCTTGGGACACAATCCGATATTACAGATGTTACACCGGTCTGATTCCGACCCCACACAGCCGGCGGCGGCTTGCATGATATATTTCCCGATTTGAACACCACTGGCCCCCAGCATGATCAGTGCGGCCGCATTGGCCGCCAAGTTCCCTTGCTTGCCGATGCCTCCGCCTGCAAAGAGGGGGATCTCGTTTTCCATCCCCACTTTGACCAGATTGAGATAACAATCTCTCAGGTTGCTCACAATGGGATGACCCATGTGATCCATGGACACATTATATGCCGCCCCCGTGCCGCCATCCTCGCCATCGATGGCCAACCCGGCGGCGTAAGGATTTCTGGTCAAATTGTTCAAGACGGAGGTGGCCGTGGTGGTTCCCGAAATCTTGGGATAGACGGGAACCCGGAACCCCCATGCCATAGACATGGATTGCACCATCTTGGCCACGGCCTCCTCAATAGAGTACTTCGTCTGATGGGTCGGTGGGCTGGGCAGGCTGACCCCCGTCGGAACCCCCCGGATGGCGGCAATGAGTTTGTTTACCTTATGCCACATGAGAAGTCCGCCGTCCCCCGGCTTGGCACCTTGGCCATACTTGATCTCGATGGCACAGGGGTCTTCTTTCATCTCCGGAATGGCATGGAGGATCTCATCCCAGCCGAAGTAACCACTGGCGATCTGTAAAATCACGTATTTGATGAAGCGGGAACGGAGCAACCGCGGGGGACACCCCCCCTCGCCGGTACATATACGCACCGGCATCCCCAGCTCCTCATTCAAGTAAGCCACCCCCAGCTGGAGCCCCTCCCACATATTGGGAGACAAAGCCCCGAAGGACATGGCACCGATAACCAGCGGGTAAATCTCTCTCACCGGCGGGACCCATCCGTGATCGTGCAACAGAGCCAGGCCCTTTTCAGGCGGTAAGATCCGACCCAAGAGGGTGCGTAGTTCAAATTCATGACGGCCCGCGTCCAAAGCCGGGTCCGTAAGCATCGAGATTCGGGCAAACTTGATCTGATCCAAGATCCCGCCCAAGACGTTTCGGCGCCCCCCCCGCCGTCGCGGCTGCCCCCCGAGATTCACGTGGAATCGCAGCTTGTCGGCTTCATCACTTCGATACGGCATAATGCAATCATTGGGACAAACCAGATTACACATGGCACACCCGACACACGCATATGCCGGATCGGTCTTCTGACGAACACCATAGTAAACCTTGTGCGCACTTGACGGCGTTGCGTCCAAGTCTGCCGACACCTCAAGTACCCGTTTCCGGTGAACGTCAAGTTGGATGGCGTTTACCGGACAGACAGCCGTACACCGGCCACACAAGGTACACCGGTCCTTATCCCACAGGATCTGCCAGGGCAGATCCTTGACACTCATTGTATAGGGGGCAATTCGTCCGTTTGACGACATATCCGAACCTCTTTCCGATCAGGGCCGATTACGGCCGTATCCAAATGCATGGGCTGGAAATCTTGACTCTTATCCCGATCCGGAATCGCCGCGTCCAGACCGCACATTTCAGACGAAAGCGCATACATGCCGGGCTTGCCGCCCACCACCCCGGGGCGCAACTTTTTGCGGTCCTGCACCATAAATAGCGTCTTGTCGATAAGGCAACCGATGACACAATTCGGACCGTCAACGATGAAGCGCCGGCACTCCTGCTTAAGCTGTTTTAAAAACCGCCCATTGGGATGGGCGCCCAAGTCCGGATCCTGCAACGGGGTGATCAGATGCTTGTAGGTCTCTATACCCAAACCCAGCCGGTTTACCATGAAATGAAGGATGTGGGTAAAAACCTCCGAATCCGACTCATATCCCGTATATCCGGCGAATCCCCTGGACAGGAGGTAATCGCGAATGGGGATGAAGGCCGTATTCTCTCCGTTGGTCATTGAGGCGATACCTTGCAGAAAAAACGGATGGCACGCATAGAGATTGATGGCATAATTGGTATTTTGCCGTCCCTGGGCCATAATGACTCGGGCTTGGAGTTCCCGGCGGTCGAGTTGAAGGTACTCCGCCACCGTGATGGGGTCACCGATTTCTTTAATCATGATCACGTCCGGCCAAAAGCTGAAAACGATCATGTCATTCTTTTCCTCTCCCATCTGTCGCAGCTGGAGGCGAACCAACATAAGATAATCTTGAATTTCCGCTTCACTCAACCCCTCCCAGGTCTCCGGATACTCGTATGCCCGAACCAGGTAGATATCCCGCTTCGGGATTCCCGGAGGCGGTGTCTTCGGCACCTTTATGGCGAGTTTGAACTTGGTCATAAACCCGACCTCCATCATATATTCGTCCAGGCGTCTGACCCCCTCGGTGGAAAAGATGCCCGACAGAATCGGTGCCCCATTCAATTCACCAAAGGGTCCCCCCAGGTCCTTGAGCAACAGCCCGACACCGGACCCATCGTGACCTTCCTTCATCACATCCAGCGCATGAAGAACCGTCATGGCGGAAACGGGCGTTTCACTGGTAATAGCGAATAATCGACACATCGGATTTTTTTCCCTTCTTTTGTTTGACCCCGTTACGATAGCCCCAAGAATGGGCTTCCAACGAACTTGACTTGTCTTTTTTGAAAAGGTCGTGCGCTGGGGCCGCT
>CAZHHS010000167.1:0-4811 GCA_964532395.1 uncultured Desulfobacterales bacterium
GAGTATGACATGCTAAAACGTCTTCGTGTCCTGGGCGTAAACGTGCCGAAGCCGCTGGCCTATGCCTTTCAGGGGTCGCTTTTTTATAAGGCGTGGTTGATCACAAAAGAAATCGATTCGCCTCAAAGGCTCTTTGATTTATCCCTTGTAAATGAACGGGACGTGCCGGATATGATGGGATCCTTGGCTTATCAGGTGGCGCTTCTCATTGAACACAAAATCCGGCATATTGATTTGCACCCCGGCAATGTCCTTGTAGATCGGTCGGGAAAGGTCTATCTTGTTGACTTTGATAAAGCCGGTGTGTACCGGGGCAGCAGGTCGGGACTCGGAAAGCGATACATCGAGCGTTGGAACCGGGCGGTAAGAAAATACAATTTACCCAATAGACTTCAAAACGACTTCTCGGTGAGCTTGAAGAAAGCACTGGAGCAAACAACTAGAGACCGCTGATGAAAACGCTGCGGCGCAGGATGACAACCTCCGAATCGGATGTCTCAATTCTTATTGTCCTAATGGGATCCTTAGGGGATGTTGCTCGTGGGCTTTGTTTGGTTTCGGCTATCAAGGAAGCGCTGCCGTTGAGCAGGCTGACGTGGTTGGTTGAGCCCAAGTGCAGGGAAGTGGTGGAACTTCACCCGAACATCGACCAGGTGATCGTGTTTGATCGGCCTAACGGTCTCCCGGCTCTGGTCAAGCTATTCAGGCGATTGATGGGTGAGAATTTTGACGTGACCCTCGATCTTCAGCGCCACTTCAAAAGTGGTTTGTTTTCGCTTCTTTCCGGGGCCAGGCGACGAATCGGTTTTCATCTCCGGGATGCCAAAGAGCATAACTGGATTTTCAACAATGAATATATTCCCTATTACGGAAACGCGTTGCCCAAATGGCAACATTACTTAAAATTTCTTTTACCGCTGGGCCTTGCTGTCCCTAAAGTGCCTGATTTCGGGTTGTCGGCAGCCCGTCTGGCGTCCCACGTGCCCCGCCTTATTGCGGGCATTGACAGGCCTTTCGTCGTCGTGGTGATGGGATCGGCGTGGGAATCAAAAGACTGGGTATATGAAGGGTATCTTCAGCTGATTAAAGATGTTCTTGCTTCCGGCAGGCATCAGGTCGTACTGGTCGGGGAAAAGTCACAAAGAAACATCTCGGCCCGACTTTGCGCGGAGTTTGACGGGCCGGTTCCCGTCAACTTGGTTGGTGAAACGTCAATTCGAGAGCTGGTGGCGGTGATCGCGGCCGCCGTGGCCGCCGTAGGGCCCGATTCGGGTCCCGGTCATCTGGCAGCCGCCGTTGGTACTCCTTATGTAGCCCTTTTCGGTCCCACGTCGGCCCGGCGAACCGCCCCGTGCGGTAATGAGCACTTGGTTGTTGAGGCCGGTGTTGCGTGTTCGCCCTGTTACAAACGGGTCTGTCCGGAGATTGACCGGGAATGCATGCGACGCATACGATCCGAAACCGTGAGAAAAAAACTCTCTGAGGCGGTTATGGGGGAAGGTGCGGTCGGACTTTTTTGATTGAACCACCCGATGGTCTTCGATAGGGTCTCGAATCGTTCCAGAAAGAAATTGCCACGGTGAAGGGTTCTTTTTGTAATGACCAACCTTCGCTGATTTGCCGGGAGGCCCTGTTTCGGCTTCGATGTTTTTCCGGCGGACATGGCGCTTGCTTGGATGAGGGGCGACGGAAACGAATGAAAGCAAAACGGACGGTGGTCGTCTTTTGCCCCAACTGGGTCGGAGATGTCGTTATGGCGACTCCGGTATTCGATTGTTTGCGCCGTGGCTATCCCAATGCGAGACTGATAGCTGTGGTTCGAAGCTACGTTCAAGGAGTTATAGAGGACGGGCCGTGGTTTGACGAGGTCATTGGTTGCGTGGACAAATCGGCCGCCGGATTCCTGGAACTGGTGAAGAAACTGCGGCGGATCGGTCCCGACATTTCGGTCGTCATGCCCAACTCGTTTCGGGCCGCCCTGTTGGCCCGACTGGGTGGCAGCCGCGAGATATACGGCTATCGCAGAAATTGTAGAAGCCTACTTTTGACGGGGGGGCCTAAGCCTCGCCGAGGCAAGAGCGGATTTATCCCGGTTCCGATGGTGGATTATTACATGCGGATATGTAGGTGGCTTGGTTTGGACCCCCCTGAATCAAGGCGGCCCGCACTTTTTACCTGTGACCGGCTTGATCGGAAGGCTGAACGGCTTTTGGCCCGGCATGGCGTCAAGCCCGAGGATTTGGTGATCGGACTGAATCCCGGGGCCAAGTTCGGGTCTTCCAAATGTTGGCCTCCCGAATATTTTGCCGCGTTGGCCGACCACCTTGACAAGGAATGGGATTGCCGTATTTTGTTATTTGCTGGTCCCGGCGAGCAAGAAATCGCCCGTAAAATTACAGAGGCAAGCAGAGCTTCCATCATCAATACTGCGCCCGATAACGTTGATCTGGCACTTTTGAAACCCCTGGTGAAACGGTGCCGTTTGTTGGTTACCAACGATACGGGGCCACGGCATTATGCGGTTGCCTTCGGCATCCCCGTGGTGGTGGTCATGGGGCCTACGGATCCACGATATACGGCATCCAATCTGGAAAAGACCATTGTACTGCAAGAGAAACTCGCCTGCATTCCCTGCCATGAGAAGGTGTGCCGGTACGAGCAT
Source organism: uncultured Desulfobacterales bacterium (assembly GCA_964532395.1). Classification (GTDB taxonomy): domain Bacteria; phylum Desulfobacterota; class Desulfobacteria; order Desulfobacterales. The sequence goes on from CAZHHS010000167.1 coordinate 2,663, forward strand.
GAATGTATGACCCGGATCAGTCCGCAATCCGTACTGGCTGCATGTGAACGCTTATTGAAAGAACACTCCGTATACAATGATGAAACCGCTGCCTTATAGGGAACAATGGGTGCGTTTGCGGCAGGAGGGGGCCACCTCCGACGAATTGGTACGCCTCGCCCGGCGAATTGCCTATTCTTTCCTGGATTCCTATCTCAAGGACTGTTCTTATGAAAAGGAATATATTGATCTGCTGTGTGAGATGACCGCCTTTTCCAAAGAAGGTGACGCCGGAGCAGCCGCTCATGCCCTCTTTGCTATTATTGTTGAACGGCTCTGCGACGAATTCGAAGAATTGCAGACCCTGACGTATAACCGGGTCATGGCACAAGTGATCTCTTTTTGCAGGCGCCTTCCCGCCGGAACAGCCCTCGATCAGGAGCTCAAGGCCTTTGATATTGATTCATTTGAGGCCCTTATGGACCGTATGCAACATGTCCGTGCCAACGGTAGTTCTTTTTCGCCCGGGAAAGATATCAAGAAGATAGTCCTGTTGTCTCGGGTGACCATCGGCGCGGATGTGGCCATTACCAGTGTCGTTATTCAAAGACTGAAGCAGTTCTTTCCTCAAGCGAAGCTCATCCTTGTGGGAGAAGGCAAATTGAAAGAAATATTCGGACCCGATGCAGGTGTTACGGTCCGGGAAGTGGCATACGAACGAAAAGGGGGGGTACTTGAGCGGCTGTCCACCTGGCTCCAGGTATTGCAGGCCGTCCGGCGGGAAGAGCGGGAATGTCCCCCTCAAAATATGATATTGGTGGATCCCGATTCACGGTATTCTCAGCTCGGGGTTCTGCCCATTGTCCCCCTGGAACGGTATTTGTTTTTCGACAGTCGATCTCAGAGTGCATACAACCGAAAAATGTCCATGGCGGAATATGTGAACGACTGGATGGGGACGGTCTTTGGCGACAAAGCCGTTTGTTATCCGAAAGTGTGGATATCCCGTCGGAATTTAGAGTTGGCCGCTCGATTCCGCCACCGATTGCGGCGTTGCGGTGCCCTCAGAATCGTTGTCATGAATTTCGGCGTGGGCGGGAATTCAAGAAAAAGGGTCGGGGCGGCCTTTGAAGAGAAAATGCTTTTGGCCCTCCTAAACGAACCGGGCACGGTGGTCTTTCTGGATAAGGGCGCCGGCGGGGTGGAGGCATCGGGAAGCGAGGCGTTATTGCAGGCGGTACAAGCTTCGAAGTATCCGGTGGCCCACGCCCGGTTGGATTCGGAGCCACAAGATCCTCTTTTTTCGAGAGGGGCCATCGGCGTAGAGGCCACGATCGGTGAAATCGGGGCGCTGATTTCGGTGGCGGATGAATTCATCGGTTATGATTCGGCCTGCCAGCATATTGCGGCTGCGCTGGGAACCCCGTGTGTGACGGTTTTCGCCGGGTCAAACAATATGCGTTTCATCCGCCGATGGAGTGCCTTCGGGAGCAACAGTTGTCGGATCGTTCATGTGGATACACTGACCGATCCTGTTTCTATAGACCCCGACGACATTACCGCCCGTGTGATGCATGCCAGGCGTTTTCACCCGCAGGACGGTGCGGTGGACCCCGATTCAGACGGTTGACGGACGCACGTAGTGCGGGATGTGGCCATCACGCCTTAGGTAAGGGGAAGACCAAACCACCAAATCAGCGGCCTGCAATGTAAGCGTATTCAATGAAAGTCTTATTTATTTACCCCAATGCAAACTCACAGGTCGGGTTCAACTACGGCCTGGCCCACATGTCAGCTTTGCTTAAACAGGCCGGACATGAGGTGACGCTATGGCAGCTTTGTGAGAAGCTGGACCCGTTGCCGTCGAAGTCTCTGTTCTTGGATCGACTCAGAAAACTCTCTCCGGAGCTGGTCGGTTTTTCCGTGGTGACGAATCAATGGTCGTACGCGAAAAAACTGGCCGGCTGGGTTCGGGAGGCTACGGATGCTCCGGTGGTATGCGGAGGGATCCATGCCACTGCGACACCGGAATCCGTGTTGGACACCGGGCTGTTCGATTTTGTGTTTCGCGGAGAATCGGAAGAGGCTTTTTTGGAGTTTGTTGAACGGTTGGAAGCAGGAGATGATCTGGAAGATGTGAGGAATCTTGGTTTTAAACGGTATGGCGAGG
>CAZHHS010000168.1:0-4762 GCA_964532395.1 uncultured Desulfobacterales bacterium
CGGTGGGTAGGGCGCCGGGGGATTGGTAATATTCGATTCGGGCGGTTGCCACGTCAATTTTTAACTCCTTCGGCTTTGATTCCTTCGGCTTCACTTCGTCCGGCAAAACCACAACGGCAGTCCGGAATTTCTTGTGGGACCGGACACGGCCGTGGAGTGAAGCAGCCAGTTCCTTGGCAAACCGGATGCCGTCTCCCTCGATCACCACATCAATATCCAGGTTTTCCTGGTGAAGAAAAATGTCGCGAACGAATCCGCCCACCGCGTAGGCACGGTACTTGAGGGATTCCGCCACCTGTCCGATGGTCATCAGCAAATCCACGATATGGTCGGGAAGTCGTTCTCTCAAGACATTTTTTACATTTTTTTGTCGCGGCGGGGTGGTGACGCTCTCTTTTTGGGTGTCCGGCACATACTCGGGGGCCTGAATCGAATCGCCCACCAGCACATTGAGTAGATCCGTCCGGGTGATCACGCCGATGAGGCGATCTTCTTGGGTAACGGGCAAGAGACGCTGTTTGTTGCCGATGATTTTTTCCTGGACTTCCGACAAGGAGGCTTCCGGGGAGACGGTATTGAATTCGGTCGTCATGTATTCCCGAACCGGTATGTGGGCCAGCTTATGATGGAGCCCCTTTTCAATGACTTGTCGAGAGATCGTTCCCACGACGACATCCGCTTCCACGACGACCAAAACGTTTACATTATATCGGGTCAGGATGTCGTTTGCCTCTTGGAGGGAGATAGTGGGGGCGACATGAATGGCCGGCGACGACATGAGATCTTCTGCCGATTTGGCCGGGTTGATCCGTTGTTCCAGCACGGAGAGGAGTTTTTCTTCCACCTGAATCAGGGTTTGGTCCTTGATTGTCGCCGCGGCCGCGGAAGCATGTCCGCCCCCGCCAAAAACGGTGGCGATGTCTCCGACGTCGACCTCGGTCAAACGACTGCGTGCCACCAGATAAATTCGATTTTCCATCATCCCAAGGGCGAAAATGACGTCGAGGTTTTCCATGTCGCGCAATTTGTGGACCAGGAGGGCAAAGTCCGGCACATAGGTTTCCGACGCGACCCGGGTTACAACCACGTGAATGCCGTTTATGGTATGGTGGACGACGTTTTCTATCATGTCGTTAAGCAGGTTAACCTGTTCCGGACTCATTTCCCGGCTCACCATGTTGGCGACCAAATTCAGGTTGGCACCTTTGGAAAGCAGATAGGCGGCAGCCAAAAAATCGTCCTTGGTTGTCGAGGAAAAGGTAAACGAGCCGGTATCTTCATATAGGCCCAAAGCCATGATCGTGGCTTCATCGGCGGTGATGTTCACGTTTCGTTCTTGGAGAAGCCGGGCCATAATGGTGACCGTAGCCCCGGTCATTTCGCAATATTCCACATTGCCGGAAACGTCGTCGGGCATGGAGGGATGATGGTCGTAAACATGGATTTCCAGGTCGGGACGATCAAGTATTTGGGAAAACTTACCGATTCTCCCCGCTTGCCGTACATCGACCAGGACGAGTCTATTGATTTGTTCCAACGCCACATCCTTGATTTTGACGATGTCGTACATATAAACCATTGACTTGACGAAAAAATCTCTTAGGTTCCGTTCTTGAGATCCCGGAAAGACCACCAGGGCATCGGGGTAGAGCTTCTTGGCGGCAAGCATGGAGGCGAAGGCGTCGAAATCCGCATTGATGTGGGTGGTGATGACCGTCAATGGGGAGGGCGTCGGTTCAGAAGGGGGTTGTTTCATTTGGGTGTCGGGACATTCCTTCCTCTGGGAGTCATAAGGCAGGGGCGACTCATCGGTTCCGGAGGTATTATCTGTGGAAGTTGTTCAGCCCGTCCAGACATTTCCGGATTGGCACCGGGCGTCGCTATTTGATGGCTTTCCGCGCCAACATGGCGCGCATTATGTCTCCCGCGTTTTCCGCATGGTCCGCCACGGAGCCTATGATCTCCGCAAGCTTGACCAAATGGAAAATTCCCACGGGGTCTTTCTCGGTGGAAAAAATCTCATATTTTAGACGATCTTCAATCTGGTCCGCTTCGTGCTCCTTTTTTCGCAGTTTGTGCACGACATCCTTTACAACATTGCGTTGGTTGTCTGAGTAGGTTTCAAAGTATTTCTTGGCCTCGGTTACCATCCGGCTAAGATCCTCGATGGGTCCGATCACTGAATCTACGAGTTGAAAAAGGGTTTCTTTCAGTTCTTGGTCCACCGCATGGCGTGGCCGATAGGAAAGCCAATCCAAGGCTTCCTGAACCGAATCGAGGACCTTGTCCTGCTCTCGCAAATACATGAAGAGATGATACCGTGATACGGGTAGTTTGCTGCCCCGCGGTAAGTGTCCGCGAATTCTGCGCTTGATGGCGTCCGCTTCATTTTCCAACCGGGAGACTTCCTGATGGTATTCATCAAAGGTCTTGCATTTTTCAGTGGCATGGCATTCGATCGCCTGCTGAAACGCCCAGCCACACTCTTTAACCTTTTCAGCATGTTCCAGCAGACCGTCAAAGGGCGATGTCTTTGCAAAAAGTGCTGTCAGCGGGTTGCGCATAATGACTCCTGCAAACTGTGGGGGGAGTTCCAACCCCCTAAAATCTCGTTAGAACTGCCGCGTTTAACGCTCAATATGGCTTGCATGTGAAAGGACCGACAGGGTTTGCCTCATGGGTGCGGCAGACACCAACGCCTGCCTACCTTTCCACTTTAAAAGAGCCGTGAAAGATATCAAGTAAATTCTGGGTTTCCCTGGCTATATCCAGGCAATTTTGGGTGAGGGCGTAATATAATATGCTCAACCGGGTACTGCACACTTTCCCTTGTATACGTTCTACTTGATTCCTGTCACAGTCCGCGACTAGACTGGCCAGTCTGTCCACCTGGTTTGAGATGTAATCAAAGTCGACTTTCTTACGTCGCAGTAGCATGATGGATGCGTTCCACAGGAGTCGGGTGACATAGGTTTTGACATGGTTGAGTTCCTCTTTTTGCTCCTCGCTGAAACCCAGATGTAGGTTTTCAAAGTGTTGGTAGCAACGGACAATGATGTCGCGATGGCTCTCGGCAATCCCTTGTAGGGGCCGAATGGTCTTTGCGTAAGCGTAGGCGCGGCGGGGGTGGGCCGCTTGATGCAGGCAGGAGAGGGTTTCGAATGTATTTGAGGCGATAATGTTGGCCCATTTCTGAATCTTGTTGGTTTGGTTTCGTGTCTGCCCGAGTCTTTTTCTGTCTTCCAGCGTGGTTGCCTCGAAGCACAGGTCCAAGTTGTCCCCCACGTCTTTAAGGAAAAGCCCGGTTTGTTCAAATGATGTTTTAACCGCCGTTTCCGCATCGGTAATGTTTCGAATGGCAAAAGACTCAATAACGCGTCCTTGTTCTTCTCTCCTGAAATGCACACGGTAGGTATAAAGGATGAGAAAGATGAGGCCGGTCAACAGTATCAGAATGGCCAGCAGTTTGAGATAGTAGATGAGTAAAGCGAAAATCATGGAAATGGTAAAGGCGACAATGGCGGTCAAGAACCATCCCCCGATGACGGTAAGCACACCGGTGATTCTATAGACGGCGCTTTCTCTGCCCCAAGCTTGATCCGACAGCGAGGTGCCCATGGCGACCATAAACGTGACGTATGTCGTGGAGAGTGGCAGTTTGAGAGACGTTGCAAACGAGACTACGGCGCTGGCAACGATTAGGTTCACCGAGGCCCTGAGTAGATCAAAAGAGGGTATTTTCCCCCTTTTTGTAAGGGCAGGCTTGTACGAACCGGGATCGAGGCGGCGAGAAAGCCCTCCCTTGACCCGTTTGGGTACGAAGGTGTTGAGGAAATCAAACGTAAAATAGCATAACCGAACCAGGTTCCGTGAAAGCCCGGATGAGCCAAACAGCTCGCCCCCTTCTTCCTGGCTACCCAGGCCGATTTCCGTTCTGGTGACGGACCGAGCCTTTTTCGATATCCAAAGGGTGATTACCATGAGAACGCCGGCCGCCAAAAGAAAACCGGTGTTGGATCGAATAGGTTCTTGCAGTGCCTCCATGGTCATGGTTAGCGGGGTATCCGAAGCGGAAGCCACCCGGTATGCGGTGAGGCCGGCAAGGGGCACGCCGATGAAGTTGACGAGATCGTTTCCTGCAAACGCCATGGCCAGCGCGAAGGTACCTATCAATACGATCGGCTTTAGGATATTAATTCGGGTAAAAAGTGTAACCAGTTGAAAGATGAATCCGAAGAAGAAAAAGTTGGCGATAAATAAGGTGCCGGCGTGGGTTTTTATCCAGTTTGCGGTGTCCGTTGAAAGGAATGACGTTCCCTTCGCCCCTTTTATCAGGATAAAGTAGGTGATAATGGCCAGGGCAAGCCCCCCCCAGATGCCCCCATAGCGCCGCAGACGTTGTTCGTAATCAAATGTAAAAACCGTTCGGGTGATCAACTGAGCAATAGCACCGCAAAAAAAGGCGATTACGATGGATAGAAGAATCCCGGATATAATGGCCAGTGCTTTGCCCGTGTTTATATATTCGACCAACCCAAGTAGGCTTTCTCCCTGTGAGTAAAGCTTTAGAAAAGATACCGCCACAGCCGCCCCAAGCAACTCAAAGACAATGGACACGGTCGTGGATGTGGGCAAACCAAATGTGTTGAATACATCAAGCAGCAAAACATCGGTGAGCATGACCGCCAAAAATATAGAGATGAGTTCCGGTAAGAGGAAAAATTTGGGATGAAATATACCCTTCCTTGCGACTTCCATCATT
>CAZHHS010000169.1:0-1337 GCA_964532395.1 uncultured Desulfobacterales bacterium
CCCATATCCCGGGTGGAAACGGCGGAAGATGTTTCCCAGAGCGATGCCCAGGAAGGATATGTCCCCGAACATATTTGCGAGCCGTCGCCGGACGAATTGATGGCGGAGATGTTGCCGAAACAGGTCTATGTTCAGCTCTACAAGGGGCTGTTGGAAACATCGACGGGCGAACATGCGGCGCGCATGGCGGCCATGGACAACGCAACGAGTGCCTGCAAGGACATGATTGAGTCCCTCACCATGCTTTACAACAAGGCACGCCAGGCGGCCATTACCATGGAGTTAATGGATCTGGTCGGCGGTGCCGAGGCGTTGAAGGGCTAAAGAATATAGGTAAGTAAAGACCGAAGTAGTTTAATAGACGATATACGGGAGGTTGAGAGGATGGCAGAAGAAATAGTCAATACCGGGCGGATCACACAGGTTATCGGTAACGTCGTAGACGTCGAGTTTGCCGAAGGCGAGTTGCCATTGATCTATACGGCCCTGTGGATAACCAATCCGGCGATCAGCGATGAAGAGGACAACCTGGTTGTGGAAGTGGCTCAGCACTTGGGCGATCGGGTTGTTCGTACGATTGGTATGGATTCCACAGACGGTCTCGTTCGGGGTATGCCGGTCAAGAATACGGGCAAACCCATCCAGATGCCGGTCGGCGATGCCAGTTTGGGGCGGGTGCTCAATGTGGTCGGCCGTCCCGTCGACGGGTTGGGGGCGATCGATACGGACAAGTACATGCCCATCCATAGAGAGGCCCCCTCTCTGGTTGAGCAGGATACCACGGTCAATGTGTTGGAAAGTGGTGTGAAGGTTATGGATCTACTGGTTCCATTCCCCAGAGGCGGTAAGATGGGGATGTTTGGCGGCGCCGGTGTGGGTAAGACCGTTATTATGATGGAGATGATCCACAATATCGCCATGCAACACGGCGGTATCTCTGTTTTTGCCGGTGTGGGGGAGCGCACCCGTGAGGGCAACGACCTCTATCACGAGATGAAGGACTCGGGCGTACTGCCCCGGGCGGCGCTGATTTACGGCCAGATGACCGAGCCTCCCGGCGCCCGTGCGCGAGTGGCGCTTTCCGCGTTGACGGCGGCTGAATATTACCGAGATGAAGAGGGCAAGGATGTCTTGATGTTCATTGACAATATCTTCCGATTTACCCAGGCCGGTATGGAGGTTTCCGCCCTTCTCGGTCGTATGCCGTCGGCGGTCGGGTATCAGCCCACGCTGGCCGTTGACCTCGGGGAACTCCAAGAGCGCATTACGTCGACGACGAAGGGGTCCATTACGGCGGTTCAGTGTGTATATGTGCCTGCCGACGACTTGACCGACCC
>CAZHHS010000169.1:1437-4708 GCA_964532395.1 uncultured Desulfobacterales bacterium
AGATTTTTGTCACAGCCGTTCCATGTGGCGGAGTCTTTCACGGGTACGCCGGGTAAATATTGCAAGGTTGAAGATACGGTGAGGGGTTTCCAGGAGATCTGTGAAGGCAAGCACGATGATTTGCCTGAGCAGGCATTCTATATGGTGGGTAGTATTGACGAGGCCAGAGAGAAGGCCCAGAAGATGGCTTCCAGTGAATAACCTTTAAGGGGTAGGTGTAAACATGGCAGGAAACATTATGTTGGAAGTGGTGACACCGGATCGGTCTGTAGTTTCTGAAGAGGCCCAGATTGTCATGGCACCTGGCGAATATGGGGAGTTTGGCGTATTGGTCGGACATACGTCCTTTCTGACCAGCCTTAAGGTCGGTGGTCTTCGGTTTAAAGATTCCACAGGTGCGGAACGGGCCGTGTTTATTAACGGGGGGTTTGCTGAAGTGTTGCCGAACAAGGTAACAGTCCTGGCGGAATCTGCGGAGCGGCGGAAAGACATCGATATTGAACGGGCGCGAGAGGCCATGAAACGGGCGCAAGAGCGGCTTGCTGCAGAGAGTCGGCGGGAAGACGTAGACTTCAGAAGAGCCCAGGCGGCGCTTTTCCGGGCCATTCAGCGGTTACGGTTAAAAGAGAGGCAGGGCATTTAGTCAGCCTGTTTCGGAAAATGAATTGATCGACGGAGGAGGGTAAGTCGAAAGACTTGCCCTCTTTTTCGTCGGGCAGCCTTTACTCAAGACGGCTGTTTGATAGGGGGCGAGATTATGAGCGAAGTGGCGGCGATTATCCTGGCGGCCGGCCAGGGGACGCGGATGGCTTCCGATAAGGCAAAGGTCCTTCACGAAATCGCCGGGAGGCCTATGATCCAGTATGTAGTCGAGACCGCGCAGCGGGTGGTCGACGATGTCGTGGTGGTCGTCGGTCATCAACGGCAGGCGGTGAAATCGACGTTGGCTGCCTACCCCGAAGTTCGATTTGCGATACAAGAGGAGCAGCTGGGAACCGGGCATGCGGTGATGGCGGCGTTGCCGGAACTGCCGCGTGACACCTCCGACGTGATAATTTTATGCGGGGATACCCCACTGATCCGAGCGGAGACCTTGGGTTCATTGATTGAAGGACACCAAAAGGTGGGGCGATCGCTCACCTTGTTGGTTACGTCCTTGGAGAATCCGCAGGGGTACGGGCGGGTGATGACGGATGTTCAGGGACGTCTCATGCGGATCGTTGAAGAGAGCGATGCCGGTGATGTAGAACGGCAAGTTACCACAGTCAATACGGGCACATATTGCGTGAAGGTGGCGTTATTGCGGCGGTTCTTGCCTGCGCTGGACAGTGCCAACGTGCAGGGCGAATTCTATTTGACGGATGTGATCGCCCAGGTCTATGGCGAAGATCTGCCGGCCGCTATGGTGAGTGCCGAGACCGCCGTGGAAGTATTGGGCGTCAATACCCGAGAAGATTTGGTTACGGCGGAACGGCTGGCCGGGACCGTGGGGAGGCAAGTGCCTTAAAAATCTCTTGACTCTGGCCGGTGCCAACGTCTATAGAACAGGGCAGGTCGGCGTTTTTACAGGAACAACTGTTTGACCGCCAAGTGAAAGAAGGTCAGAGCCGGCTTATCATCGGGCCGACACAACGGCACGGTGCATCGGTGAGAGCGTTTGGATGAAGCGTTGATGTGTGGTTTGGATTCTCTAAGGATGTGTAGTGGGGTTGGAAGTGGACGAAGAGGGAATTGACAAACAATTTAAGCGGCTTGAAAACCGCGTGGAAGAACTGGTCCGGCTTTGTACGGAGTTGCAAAACACAAAGTCCGAGTTATACGAGCGAATTGAAGAGTTGGAGTCGAAGCTGGCCGCCAAAGATGAAACCGAACGGAATTATCTGGAGGAGCGGTCTATGATTCGCTCCAGGATGGACAGCTTGCTGGAGCGACTGGATCAGGCCTTTCAGTGACCGGCTTAAGTGAGTTCGGAGGTATCAATCGGAAATTCCGTGGATCGAACCATTAGCATACGGCTGTTCAATCAAACCTACAAATTTAAGGCGGATACGGAAGCCGCAGAAGCGGACCGGATTGCCGGATATGTGGTGGCGGAGATCGAAAAGGCCCAGGCGTCGGGAAAAGTGCCCAGCCGATTGGATTCCGTCATTCTGGCTGCATTGAATATTGCTAACGATTACTTTGAGTTGAAGCGTGGCCATGACGCCATGGTCAGGAACGTGACCGAGCGATGTGGTCTTTTGATTGACTATATAGACGATAACGTGTAACTTAATAACTTAAAGGGTAAAAAGGGCGAGGCCCCTGCCGTGTTCGTGTTCAGTTGAGAGTTCTCTGAGCCAACACCAACAAAACGGGAACCTCCTCTTGCTTTGGTGTGCATGTTCTGTGTCTTTCAGAAAAGCCTAAAGGAGTAACGAGGTGCCCACCTATGCCAACAGGTTCAACAGAGCCTGCTGACACGGCACTCAGGTGGGGGTAAGCTTTGTGCGCGAATAGGGTAAAACGGTAACGGAAGAAGTGTTCTTTATGCGGAAATATAGGTTTGGCTTCATATGGGTTGCTATATATGGCACCGACAAACGGCTCGGGAAACAGGGTCACCACGTATACACAGGGAGAGTTTAATATGATAAAGGGGTGTTGTCTGACACGCCTGGTTGTCCGTAAACAAGTGGCATATGTCAAACTGCGCCTTGGCATTCCCCGGCTATGGTGGCAAGATCGAGTTAGTTGATTTCATCCTTCCGTTAGGGTTTCCCTTCACGAAACTTCTCGCCCTCACCGAGACAGGTACCTGACGCAGGTATATGTCCGGGCCGAAAGACGACAATTTATCATAACTCAGATGGCTTAGGGTGCTATGTGCTATGTATGTTCTTGCCGGGCCGAATTTCTGTGTTTAGTCGCTGGGTGGGGCCGGTCTCTCATCCGGCGGTTGGAAGGGTGTGCATATGGATATTACGGCGGTTGTATTTTTAAGTGTTATTGTTTTTGCTATTGCGTTTTTGCTGGCCTTTTGGGTTCGCAGTAAGCTCACTGCGCGCAAAATTGATGCGGCGGAGCAAGAAGCCGTCAACATCATTGAAAATGGTAAGAAGGAAGCCCAGACGGTTCTGAAAGAAGCCAAGCTTCAAGCCAAAGATGAGCTGTATCAGATGAAGCTTGAGTTCGAAAAAGAAACCAAAGAAACGCATGCGCGACTGAAGAAGCGGGAGAAACGGCTTAGACAGAAAGAAGAAAACGTTGAAACAAAAGAAGAACAGTTGGA
>CAZHHS010000170.1:0-4669 GCA_964532395.1 uncultured Desulfobacterales bacterium
CATAGGTGCTTGTGGGCGTTGTCCGACAAGCTGCCCGCGTTCGGGCAAAGCCAAACGGGTTTCCGCAGGTTGGTGTTGCCGAAAAACGGCTTTGGATGAGGGGGAGTAACCTCCCGCCTGTCGTTCGGCGGGAGGTCGACAAAAACCCCATGATCGTTGCCTCGGAAAGCCTCCGGTTGAGGATATCGATTAAACGGCTTCTTTCAGTGCCTTACCCGGCGTAAACTTTACAGCGTTTCTCGCCTTGATCTTGATCTTTTCGCCGGTAGCGGGGTTTACACCCTTTCGGGCCTTTCTGCGTACCTTTGCAAAGGTGCCGAAACCGACCAGGGTGACTTTCCCATTTTTCTTCTTGAGTGCTTTCTTGACACTGTCTTGAAATGAGTCCAACGCCGCATTTGCCGCGGTCTTTGAGATTCCTGCATCCTTGGCCATTTGTTCCACTAGATCTGCCTTCGTCATTACGCTTCCTCCTTTGATTGGGGTTAAATGTGCATTTGATGGGCAACTTTCGGGAGGTCATAGAACAAATGGGCACTTCCCGTCAAGAGAATATGTCACTTTTTTGTAAAACAGCACCATTTCCCGGTCGGTGTTCCCCCTTTCATTCGGATTATCGGTTTTTTGCCGGGGGTACAGCACGTCTCAGGCACCCCGGTTTCGGGAAAAGCCAAGGCCTTCGGCCAAAAGGCGTCCGGCGTTACGGATCCCGATAATGTTTCGGGCACAGGGTCCGACCTGCAATTCGGCCAGGGAACCGGTTACGTAGATTCTCCGGCGCCATGACAGGTCCGGTTGAATGACCGGATACCCGTTCGGCGTGCAGGGCAATTGGAAATTCCGTATTAAACGATCAACGAAGGTCCCGCCGGGACGGCCTGTTTCGAAACCGGTCGCCAGCAGCACGTAATCGACCGGAAGGGGTGCGGAATCCAGGTACAATCGAATTTCCCCGGACTTGCAGGCGGCCTGGCCGACTTCCCCGACTTCGACGCGAACACGGTGTTGATCTATTGCCTCGTGCAGTGCCGCCCAAACATCGGGAGGTATGGTGCCCGGCCTTCGGGCGGCGTCCACAACGCCCCGTCGCTCATGATACGGGGTCTGATAAAACCCGTTGAGACATTTGGGGCCGATCCAGCAGGGATCAAAATCATAGGTGCTTTGATTGAGGGGGTGGCGGGTCACCAGGGTCACCGGATGATCCACTTGCCGGGATACCGCTAAGGCCGTTTGGGCGGCGCTGATGCCGCCGCCGATGACGGCGATTCGTAGATCACCGGTGAGCGTTTGACGGTTAAATGCGAGATCAAAGATGTGTGCCACCGGAGCGCCCGCGTGATGCAGAGATACAGCCCACGGAGGCCATGACGGGGCATCACTGACGCCGACGGCCAACAGGAGACGACGGGTGGGGATGCTGTCGGTGGCTGTTTCCACGTCTATGCCCGTGGTACCGGGGCGTGCGTTCAGGGCCCGGCCGTGAACACGTAAATCATCGAGTCGGTAACGGGCGATGACATCACGGCAGTGTGCATTGAACAATTCTAAACGGGGGCGGTAGTAGGGGTCCACGAAATCATGCGTTTCAGGCCCCCCTCGAGCCCGCACGAATCGGTGTAAGGACATGATACCCAGATCGATGTTATGGGTGGCCGGTGAGCGCAGATAGGCCATGCCGCAATTCCGGGTGAAGTGTCGCCAAACGGCCAGAGGTTGGTCATGCGAATCCAGCACCCGCAAGCGCTTCCGGGGAACCGCCAGACGCTGAGTCAGCAAAAGGGACAGGTAGGTCCCGTGAAGGCCCCCGCCGATGATCAACCAATCCAACACCGCATTGCCCCCGTCAACGCTCTATTCCTGTGATTTTTATTATGACACGACGTACCACAGAAGGCCGTTGCGACTTTTTTATGCCGTAAGTTTTTTGGCGATTTTTGCCACGTGCTGTCCCTGGTACCTCGCACCGGCCAATTCATTGATGGAGGGCAGCCGGGAGCCGTCCGCTCCTGCGATAGTGGAGGCGCCATAGGGGGAGCATCCGGTGATGTCGGTCATGGTCATTTGTTCTTCAAACGAATAGGGCAGTCCGACCACGATCATGCCATGGTGGAGAAGCGTGGTGTGGAACGTGAGAATGGTCGATTCTTGACCGCCGTGCTGGGTGTTGGAGCTGGTTACCACGCTACCCACCTTTCCGATCAATGCACCGCTTACCCATAGGCGTCCCGTTGAATCCAGAAATTGGCGCATCTGCCCGCACATATTTCCGAAGCGCGTCGGAGTTCCAAAGATGATGGCATCGGCTGTTCCCAGTTCATCGAGGGTGCACAAAGGGACGTCCGCCTGAGCCCCGTCCCGGGGGACGCCCATCTTTTTCAAGATGTTCGAAGGCAAGGTTTCCGGAACCCGACGCAGCAAGACCTCGTTGTCCGACACGGACTGGGCGCCCTCAACGGCCGCTTGGGCCATCTTGTGGACATGACCATACATCGAATAATAGACAACCAGGGTTTTCATTATGTCTCCTTTCCGACCCTTTCTGACATGTTTCTTATGCAACTCCGGGCTTCAGTTACCTTTTGAGGACAGTGGCCAAGTGGATACCCGACGATATAGCACAATCGGCCCCTCGGGCAAAAAGGAAATGATCCGAAAATTTTCCTATTACCTTCCATGCCACAATTGGGAATTCTTTTTCCCAGACAAGGGCCTGGATGATCATCGGGTGTGTATATAAGCCATTGAAACACTTGTGAATATCCGGCTGCTTGCTTGCGGTACGGTTGTTGCTGAATATAGGTGTCAGGCGATGGTCTGTTGTGTCGTTTGTGGAGGATATCGGTATGGGATGGTTCGTTTTGTCGGGATTTATACTTGCTCTGGGATATCTGTTTTATGTGAGAACTAAGAAATACCTTTCCGCCACACAGGTCAGACAGATTCAAGACCTGCTGGAGCGAGAGGCGCTGCGCATCAAGGCATACAGACAGGAAGTCATCCAACGAAACGGAGAAAGAGGAAAGACAATACCCCTCGAACAGGTCGTCGTACCGTTGGAAAAATCGAAAGTTCGGTATAAGGATGATTTGAAATATGTTGCCGCGGTAGAGCGCACGATAGAGGAGCTGAAGCGAAGATACCAACGACACATCCCGGTTGATGAGATTTAGGTCACCGCTTCAAGACTGAATCTTTTCCAACAGGTGCCCAGACAGTACACTGTCTAGGCCGGAACGGGGACCTTCCCCTCTACCATAAGCGGGGAATCGTCGGCAAAATAGAGCGTACGGCTCGGGAAGGCGAAATTGATCTGCTCGTCTTCAAACGTCTTGAACACCTTGAGATTTATTTCCTGTTGTACGTCGGCGTAGACATTGTAGTCTGGAGAAAGGACATAATAGACGGTTTCTATGTTCAGTGAAGACTCGCCGTAACTCATGAAATGGGAACGGTCGAAGCGTGTCGGTTGGACCGACTCCACAATCTCCTTAATCATTTGAGGTATACGTTCGAGTTTTTCATAGGCCGTACCGTACTCGACCCCGACTGTAAAAACCACGCGGCGCTCCTTCATATGCTTGTAATTTCGAATCCGGCTGGACAACAAATCCGCGTTTGAGAACACCAACTGCTCGCCGCCCAGGCTTTCCAGGCGTGTGGTTTTTAACCCAATGTTTTGAACGGATCCCAGCAGATCCCCGACAATGATAAAGTCTCCCACTTTGAACGGCTTGTCCAAAAGAATGGAAAGGGACGCAAACAGATCTGCCAGGATATTTTGGGAAGCCATGGCGACGGCGATGCCCCCGACCCCGAGCCCGGCCACAAGGGTTGTAATATTGAACCCTAGGTTGTCAAGGACCACCAGAATCACGAACGCCCAAACAATAACCCGGGCGATCAGTGTGGCCACCGCCACCCCCGACGGCACTTCGCCTTTCCCGGTTTGTCGGATCACGTATTCGGTCACAAGCTTGGTTACCAGTGCCGCGGCCCAAACACCCACCTGAACCCCGATTAAAATGACTGCGATATATCGCAAGCTCGTGGCCAGTGCCGGCGGGAGGTGTAGTGTCTTGCTGGCTGCGTAGATTGCAACGATGAAAAGGATGATTTTTTTGGTTCGACCAAAAGTTTCCGCGAGGAAGCGCGGAAAGTCGCTGGGCAGTTTTTTGTCTAAGCTGCGAAAAGCGCGAGCCACAAGCCGAATGGCCACATCTAGAATGATGGTTCCTGCGACGGCGATACCTGCGGCAAGCAACCATTGATCAAGTGAATTGCCGAAAACAGTCTGCTCAAAAATACTCATAAGCGTCTCCTTCAGAAATCCTGTTATTCGATACCGTATGATCCCGCCACACCATCCAAACACTGATACTCCGATACTGCTTATTAGGGATAAATGGAATAGGTAAAATGATGTATTTTTGGGTAGGCTGAAAGGCCGAGGCGCCTATCGGTACCCGATACATTATACGGTAGGGCGGGAAATCTATTAAAAACCGAGAGCCCCCCGGGGCACACATCAGGGAAATAATGTTTATTGCCAGCTGGTGTTGGATGTTTGTTCTATGCCTTTTTGACCACGGCCCCCGCACAAGACTTGACCAACCATCTGTATATGGTATTGAACTTGCAGTATTTTATCCTCTATTCCACTATCTTT
>CAZHHS010000171.1:0-4581 GCA_964532395.1 uncultured Desulfobacterales bacterium
TGGATCTTCTTTTCAAGATCCTTAAGTGATACAAACTCTTCTTTGGCTTCCGAAACCACGGGTATATCGACGTAATCGGCTTCATAGACCGAGGACAAGACGTTTGAGATGTCCTTTCGTATCGTCTCCGGCGTAATCCCGTGGTCCCGATTGTAGGCCAACTGGACCGCCCGTCGGCGCTCGGTTTCTTCAACAGCCCCTTGTATGGACCGGGTCAATCTGTCGGCATAGAGAATTACCATGCCGAACACATTTCTAGCAGCCCGCCCGCAGGTTTGTATCAATGAACGCTCGGACCGGAGAAACCCCTCTTTATCCGCGTCCAAGATTCCCACCAAGCTGACTTCAGGCAAGTCCAGCCCCTCTCTCAAAAGATTAATGCCGACCAACACGTCAAATGCGCCAAGACGCAGATCCCGGATAATCTCGGTACGCTCCATGGTCGTAATGTCCGAATGTAAATATCGAACCCGAATACCCAAACCGCTATAGTAATCGGTGAGGTCCTCGGCCATCCGCTTGGTCAGCGTGGTCACCAAAACCCGTTCCTTACGTTCCTCTCTGAGCTTGATTTCTTCAAGAAGATCGTCCACCTGGCTTTCCGCGGGCCTGACCACCACTTCCGGGTCGACAAGCCCTGTGGGGCGAATTACTTGTTCCACCACACGCTCGCCCGCCTTTTCAAGTTCATAATCTCCGGGTGTTGCGGACACATAGATTACCTGAGACCACTTTTGGTTAAATTCTTCGAAATTCAGCGGTCGGTTATCCAACGCCGACGGAAGCCTGAAACCGTACGCCACCAAGGTCTCTTTTCTCGATCGGTCCCCGTGGTACATGCCTCGAAGCTGTGGCACGCCGATATGGCTTTCGTCGATGAAGAGGATATAGTCGTCGGGAAAATAGGACAGCAGAGTGGGCGGCGGCTCTCCGGGAGCCCGGCCCGTAAGATGCCTCGAATAGTTCTCGATGCCGTGACAATACCCGAGTTCCTCTATCATCTCCAGGTCAAAATCCGTACGTTCTTCGATGCGCTGAGCCTCAATCAGCTTGCCCGCCCTGCGGAAATGAGCAATGCGATCTTTCAGCTCTTCCCGAATCGACTTCACCGCGTGTTTGAGTGTTATTCTGCTGGCCACGTAATGACTGGCCGGGAAGATTACCACCCGCTCCAGCGACCGAATCACTTTTCCGGTCAATGGATCAATTTCGGCGATACCCTCGACGACATCGTCGAAAAACTCGATTCGTATCGCCTTGTCATCTTCATAGCTCGGAAATACTTCGACTCGATCTCCTCTTACCCGAAACCCGTCTCGATAAAAATCATAATCGTTACGACTATATTGCATGGAAACCAGTTTACTCAACAACGCGTCTCGATCCAGTCTGTCCTGGGTGCCAACCTCCATGCACATTTCCAGATAGTCTTCCGGAGCCCCCAGGCCGAAGATACACGAAACACTGGCCACCACGATGACGTCCCGCCTCGACAAAACCGATCGGGTGGCTGAATGGCGAAGCCGATCAATCACGTCGTTTACAGAGGCATCCTTTTCAATGTAGGTGTCCGCCGCAGGGAGATAGGCTTCCGGTTGATAATAATCGTAGTAGCTCACAAAATACTCGACGGCGTTTTCGGGAAAAAGGCCCTTAAACTCGCTATACAGCTGTGCCGCCAAGGTCTTATTGGGAGCGATAATCAACGCAGGCCTTTGGACGTTACGGATGATGTGGGCCATCGTAAAGGTTTTGCCCGAACCGGTGGCACCGAGCAGGACTTGGTGGCGTTTGCCTGCGACGAGACCATTGCTTAGATAGGTGATGGCATGGGGTTGATCTCCGCGAGGCTCAAAATCGGACGTCAGCTTAAAAATCGACAAGAGCAGTTTCCTTCGGCCTCAGGAGTGCCTTATTTTCCAGACAGTACCATCGGGACGGTCCTCCAGAACAATGTTCATCTCCGCTAACTGGTCACGTATTTGATCCGCCCGCCCCCAATCCTTGTTCTTTCTGGCCGCCACCCGTTGAGCGATGAGATCTTCTATGGTGGATTCATCGATTGTATCTTCTTGTATCCCTGCCGCCCTGGACCGGGCAAAGAATTCAGACGGCACTTCAGTACCGATACCCAGCACGGCACCCGCCCTCAGAAAATCACTGCGGAGTTGACCAAGCGTTTGTATCGGCCCTCGTTTCCCGGCGGCGATCTTTTCGTCCATCAGGCGATTGGCCTGTCGAAAGGCGTCAAAGAGAAAGCCAAGTGCCTGAGCTGTATTGAAATCGTCGTCCATGGCTTCACAAAAGCGGTCCCAAAGGTCTCCCGGCGGGCTTGGCGTTTCGGTATCCCCGACGGGCCCCAGTGTTTGAGACAGTCTGTCCAACGCCGTGTACATTTTCTCCAAACCCGCCTGGGCTTCCTGCATGGCTTCATGGGAAAAATCGACCGGGCTCCGGTAATGACTGGAAAGGAGAAACAGCCGAATCGCTTCCGGGTGGTATTGTTGAACAATATCTTTGATCATCAGAAAGTTTCCAAGAGACTTGGACATTTTTTCTTTATTGATTTGCACGAACCCATTATGGACCCAGAAATTGGCGAACCCGTTTCCGAAGGCACCCTCCGATTGGGCAATCTCATTCTCATGGTGAGGGAACATGAGGTCTTTCCCACCGCCATGAATATCAAAGACTTCCCCCAAAAAGTGCATACTCATAGCGGAGCATTCGATATGCCAGCCCGGCCGACCTCTCCCCCACGGACTATCCCAAGACGGTTCCCCCGGTTTCGCCGCTTTCCATAAGACAAAATCAAAAGGATTTCGCTTCTTTTCATCCGGTTCCACCCGCGCACCGGCCACCATATCTGCCAGATTTCGACCTGAAAGTTTCCCGTAGCCGTCAAATTTTTCTACAGAATAAAAAACATCTCCGCCGGCCTCATAGGCCAGTCCTGCATCAAATAGTCGGGCGATAACCTGAATAATCTCCGAGATATGCCGGGTCGCCCGTGGCTCCTCCGTGGGCAACTCTACTTTCAACGCATCCATGTCCCGATAAAACTCGTCGATATACTTGTCGGAGAGTGCTTTGGTAGAAACACCCAATTCATTGGCTCGTTGAATGATCTTATCGTCAATATCAGTGAAATTACGCACATAGATCACTTCGTAACCGATGGCCCGGAAATAACGGACAATAACGTCAAATACGACCACCGAACGGGCATGACCGATATGGCAGGAATCATAGACTGTGGGACCGCACACGTAGATCTTGACTCGATTGGGTTCCACGGGCACAAACGGTTCTTTCTTTCTTGTCAATGTGTTGTAAATTTGCAACATGGTTATCCGGTTTCCTCGGCCGCTTCGCGTTTCTTGTGCCAATATCTTTTTATTTGAGATCCCATTGCAGCAACCGCCGACGTAACGGACGTTCTAAACCGGTCCGTCATATTCAACGACGTATATTTGACGGAACCGCTTGCCGGATCGGCCACCGATACCCCCGTATTCGCATCCACCGCGCGTACTGAAAACGTCGCCGTGCTCATTTCCCGGGTTCTCCCATAATACTCGAGATTCACGGAACCTGTCTTTTGAACTTTAGCCAAAAGGAGAATCTGAACCCGCTGTTGCGGCACAAACTCCTTGATGGTGTACCATGTTACCGGCACATCCCCAAACTGCATTTTTTTTCTAAGCATCGGGATTTCCGACACAGAGGCAACCGGCAAACCACTGCCTCCGATGACAGACTCCAGGTGCGGCTGGACCAACGTCTTCAGGGACTCCTCGCCCGAAATTACCATCAACACGGTAGGCACTTCAGGCAGTGGGGGGACTTTTTCCGGTTCGGCCTTGGCGACTGTCGGGGTCTCTGCGCCCGGGGCCGTTTCCGCTTGAGGCGATGGAACAACTTCTTCTTTCGGGGTTTTATCCGCGGCCGGGATATCCCCCCGGGGCCCATTGTGTGAAACGGTTACATCCCCCGCCACCATTTCATGGGAGGCTGCTTTCTCATTCTCCGTGCCTTGGCTCTCAAGCGAATCCTTTTTGAAACCACCCTCAACCAACCACACAATCAACAAAACCGCCAATGCCACGCCGGCGATGCCCCCCCAAAGTTTCGTCTTGCTTCTCCGCGGCAACGGTGGTGGCGGTGCTTCCCCCCCTTGTTCCTCTAAGACGCCTGTGGGAAAGGGAGCCTCACCTTGCAATTCCTCCATACACCCATTGATGGCCTCCAGCACATCTTCCGGTCGTTGAAACCGCTCGTTGATATCTTTGGCCATCATTTTGTCGATCAGCCGGCATACCGCTTCCGGCAGTGCGGTATTCACCTGGCCAATAGGGGTTACCGGTTCCGTGGCAATCTTGGTCACCACGGCAAGAGGCGACTCCCCGGTAATCGGCGGCTTGCCCGACAACATCCGATACAATACGGCACCGAGCGCATAGATATCACTTCTAACATCCAAGGATCGACCGGCTGCTTGTTCAGGGGAAGCATATTCCGGTGTTCCGAGAAATAGACCGGTTTGGGTCAATCTGGCCCCGGACTCCTGGAAGTGGGCCA
>CAZHHS010000172.1:0-4571 GCA_964532395.1 uncultured Desulfobacterales bacterium
CAGCCCCAACGGAATTTAGGGTCTCTTGGGGCCGAGTTTTAGGCGTATTGAAATTTGAAGCGGCCCCAGCGCACGACCTTCTCAAAAAAGACAAGTTCGTTGGAAGGATCTTGTACCAGATATCACTTCCGGGCTTCTTTCTCGATGGGTTCGGTGACCACACCCAGCTTTTCCACCCCGGCGCGCTTCACCTCCGATATTACCCGTACCACCACACCATAGGGAACATTCTTGTCGGCCCGAAGATAGACCTTGTTGTCCGCCTTTCCGGCCAGGATTTTTTCCATCTTTTCTTTCAAGGCTTCCAGAGAAACCTTGTAGTCGTTGATAAAGATTTGCTGACTTCTATCTATGGTTACAGCGAGATGCTCTTTTTCCGCGGGTAGCGGCCTGGGAGTGGTTTGAGGCAACGATACATTGACTCCCTGCATCATCATCGGCGCGGTAACCATAAAAATGATCAGCAATACGAGCATTACGTCAACCAGCGGGGTCACGTTGATGTCCGACATGAAACGGCTGTTAGCCCTTCCGTTCATTTCCATCGGGTTACCCCTCCTTTTTCAACGTGAGACGCCGTTCAATCAAGTTTAAAAAATCGGATGAAAAATTATTCATCTCGGTTTCCAACACCCCGAGACGGTTGGAAAAGTAGTTGTAAGCCACCACCGCAGGTATGGCCGCGGCGAGGCCGGCCGCGGTGGCGATCAGTGCTTCTGATATTCCCGGTGCAACGACGGCAAGGGTGGCCGATCCCCTGAGTCCGATACCTCGAAAGGCATTCATGATTCCCCAAACGGTTCCAAACAACCCGATGAACGGAGCGGTGTTGCCCGTCGTCGCCAAAAAGGGTAATGCCTTGTTCAAACCGGCAAGCTCAACATTGATGGCCCGGCGTAGAGACCGTTGCACACTGTCGATTGTCATTTGGGAGTGATGGCTCTGGAGGGCTTGCCGGTTTTTTCCCTCGTCGGTCGTAGACGGTGTGGCAGCCAACTTTCTGAATTCAACATAAGCGACCCGAAAGACCTTCGAAACCGGGCTGTATCGCAGTTTCTTGGATGCATTAAAGGCGTCCGACAAATTGGCATTTTTCCACAACAGATCCAGAAAAAAGACGGACTCCTTTTGTGCTTTTTTCAGTGTTCGGTATTTGGTGAAGATGATGGCCCATGTGCCGACCGAAAAGGCGAGCAGTAAGAACAGGACAAAACGGACCATGGGGCCGGAATGCAGTACCAGCTGAATAATATCGCTATGGTCGGAAATAGACATGACGGTATGGTATCCTTTTATCGGTAATTGAGTTTCGCAGATTTGATCAAATCGTAAAAAGCCGGTTTAAGCCGCACCGCGGCGTCCTATCGGTAACGACGTTTTGCCCGTTGTTTGGAGACGAGCACTTTGCATAAGATCTTCTCACTCCCTGCATGGACCTTTTGACCCATGTATGAACGCGTTCGCTAAATCATAAAAACTCGGCCTGACGGCCTCAAACAGTTTATGATTTGCCCACTTGCGTGGGCCGCTCTCTTGTTCAAATGGGTGCCCCAAAAGATCCATAATGGTCGCTCGAAGAACTTATACAAAGCGCTCGTGACACTTTCCGGTACACATCCGGACACGGACTTCGTTGGAAGCCATCATCTGAGGAGGGTAGGTCGCTGATCGACCGGCTCCGGGAATATCTTGCCGGAGATATCCGCCGGATATGTCTGCCGGGTATGTCTGATAGACCGGCCGTGTGGCGATAGCCTTCCCCCCAGTAGGCCAACGCGAGCAAACGTATACATGCAACCATCAAGCCAAGGTAAGCCCAATGGCAAGTTTTGGCGGACGTTACACAAGGTTCCCAGGGGTGTCAAGTGCCAAATCCGTGGCCAAAATACACGGAATGTATGGTGGAAAAACAAGATGCCGAGAAGACAAATTCCGGTTGCGTTCCCAACAGTCATTGTATACCTTCTAAACGGTAAGACAAGACCCAAATGTATCGGCGGGGGGCCTTTATCTTCAAATTCGTCGAGGATCCGGCCTGTTGCCTGTGGAATTTTCCTTCGCTGATAACGTGCTGACGGAGGGTGCATTTGAGCTTAGCGCAAAAGCGCCGGATCGGAGGTAGCGTGAAAGACATTGTCAATCTTCTTTTTGAAGCACGAATACTGAAAGAGATTCCGCGATCGGGCTTTCATTTCTTGGGTTCCGGCAGAGAATCGGTCGCCGAACATACCTACCTGACCTCGTTCGTGGGGTCTGTTCTGGCTTTTATGGTGCCCGAGGTCGACCAGTTGAGGCTCCTTCACATGTGTCTTGTCCATGACCTGAGTGAGGCCCGGACGGGCGATTTGAACTATGTACAGAAACGGTATGTGGTTGCCGATGAAGCTCGGGCGATGGCTGATTTGACTCGAAACGTGCCTTTCGGTCCGTATATGAAAGCACTTTTTACGGAGTTCCGGGAGGGCGAGACCCTGGAAGCCCGGTTGGCTCACGATGCGGATCAGCTGGCCCTGGTATTGGAATTGAAGACGTTGCGAGACGTCGGGCACGACGGCCCGGAAGCATGGTTGCCACATGTTATGGGCCGATTAAAAACCGAAGTGGCCAGAGACGTTGCCCGGCAAGTGTTGGAGACTGATTCGGATGGCTGGTGGTTTGCGGAAAAGTATGGTGACGGGGTTTGATGCCATTGTCGGCCAAGACCGTGCGGTGAGCCTTCTCGTTCGTATGCTCGAACGGGACAGATTGCCCCATGCCTTGTTGTTTTCGGGCGTTGACGGTGTGGGCAAACAAACGACGGCCAAGGTCCTGGCGACGGTGCTGAACTGCCGGAACCCGGATCGTACGTCCCCCTGTATGGTGTGTCCTTCCTGTAAACAATCCGTGTCGGGTAACCACCCGGATGTCGTCGCCATTGAACCGCGGGGACGGTTTATCAAGCTGGATCAGGTGCGAGGTCTGCAAAAGCAGATTCGTTTTGCCCCGTTGGTGGGAGCCCATCGGGTCGTTATTGTTAACGAAGCCCAGGTAATGAATACGGAAGCCGCTAACGCTATTTTGAAGTTGTTGGAAGAGCCGCCGGAGAATACCTACATTATTATGACCTGCCGTCAAGTATCGGATCTGGTTCCGACCCTTGTTTCCAGGTGTCAACAGGTAAGCTTTACCCCGCTTCCCGTCGCGGCAATTGCCGAGGAGCTGGTGAAAAGACGGCAACTCGACCCGGAAACGGCGATGGCCGTTGCTTCTTTAGCGAAGGGCAGCATCGGTAACGCCTTGTCGTGCGAGGTGGAAAAATGGCTGGCCTGGCGGAAGGCGTGTTTGGATGAGATTGGGTCCCTTCCCAGAGAATCGATGTATAAGACCTTGGCTGTCGCCGAGGTGTTAACCAAATCGAAAGATAAGGTGCAGGATGTAATGGATTTGGTGCTCATGTGGTTTCGAGATATCCTGATGTATAAGCTAAGACCATCGGACGTTATCAACACGGACCGGATAACGGCAATTGCGGATCGGTCTGCATGCTTCTCGATTGAACAACTCCTGACGATTATTTCGGCTGTGTTCAACGTGCAACGGGCAATTGAACAAAATGCAAACCCAAGGCTTGCTTTTGAGCGGTTGTTGATACGTCACGTCGGGCTCACCCGCCTGAGGAGCGAGGCGGGCGGTACTGTCGCACGCGGAGAGTGATCCCGGGTGGTATGCCGAGGGGCACACCGGCGTGTATATAAGAAATCTCTTGTAATGACAGTGAAATATAGGATAACATGAATAAGTTTATAAGGCTTGTGAGGACGGATATATGAGCAAAGTGGTGGGGGTGAGATTCAAGACGCAGGGGAAGATCTATGATTTTGATGCCGGTCACTTTGTTTTATCTCCCGGGGCAGAGGTGATACTGGAAACCGAGAAAGGGCTTGCTTTCGGACAGGTGGTGACGGGCCCCCGAGTTGTCGGCGACCGAAAACACAAACCTCCGTTAAAGAAAGTCTATCGTTTGGCCAATGATGAAGATATGGCACAGCACCGACGTAACCTGGAATATGAGCGGGCCGCCTATGCCTATTGTATGGAATGCATCGGGAAACTCGGCCTGGCCATGAATCTGGTATCTGTAGAAACCCTTTTCGATGGATCAAAGTTGACCTTCTTCTATACCGCCGACGGACGGATCGACTTTAGAGAGCTGGTCAAGATGCTGGTTAAAAAATATCGAAAACGGATCGAAATGCGGCAAATCGGAGTCCGCAACAGGGCGAAGATGTGCGGGGGTGTCGGGCGGTGCGGGCATGAGCTGTGCTGTTGTTCTTTTATTACCAGCTTTCAACCGGTTTCCGTGCGGATGGCCAAGGAACAGGGTCTGTCCTTGAACCCGAGTAAAATCTCAGGCCTTTGTGGTCGCCTTATGTGTTGCTTGGCCTTCGAACATGACATCTATGCCGGTTTCAAAGGCAAGTTCCCAAAATGCGGAAAGACGGTTAAGACCAAAGCCGGCAAGGGTAAAGTGTTGCGACACAATGTGTTGAAAGAGAACGTGACCGTTCAGCTTGAAGAAGGACGAGAAATTG
>CAZHHS010000173.1:0-4472 GCA_964532395.1 uncultured Desulfobacterales bacterium
TGGTTACCGTCCCCACCCCTGCACCGATTTTGAAGTCGCTTCCTTCGTAAGATGTTTGATCGTCCTCATAAAACGCGGTGATCAGTGCACTTGCCCGGAAGTTCAATTCACCCTGATTCTCAAAGCCCGTATTCAGAGAACCATCTCCACGAAATGTAATGGGGCCCTCAGTATCAAAGACCACGGCATCAAATCCGTCAAAAAGCACATGACCTCTGCCGATGTCGATACCTTCAGAGGCGGTGAACCGTATTGTCCCCCTATCCGAGAGGCCGACCGCCTCGTCGTATCCTTCCGCCCCATTCATAACGATAATCCGTTTGCCCTCGACCTTGACACGCCCGGTCTCATCAAACGTGTCTCCTCTGATAACCCTTGACACATCGAGGGTCAGCGTATCGGCTACAGCAAGCTCTGTATCCTCGGTCAAGCCGCTAAAGACCAGATCGTGCTTTCGTATGATCAAGTTCTCCGAGGCCTCCAGGTTGTTGTCCCAGAGGGCTTGAGTGAGGATAGAGCCTTCTTCGGGCAGTGAGGTCCCCTCTTCAACGACGTAGAGATTGTCCGACCCCGCCAAAGTGATGTTCGGTGCCTTCAGAAGGCCGCCGCTTTCCCCCTGAGCCGC
Organism: uncultured Desulfobacterales bacterium; assembly: GCA_964532395.1. Taxonomy (GTDB): domain Bacteria; phylum Desulfobacterota; class Desulfobacteria; order Desulfobacterales. The sequence continues at coordinate 626 of CAZHHS010000173.1, forward strand.
CCCCCCCAGATCAAGTAGACCCTCGACCAAAATGGCGTCCTCAGCGGTGACCCGACTGCCTTCCTTGACGCGTATGGTCCCCTGTTGGGAAGACAGTGACACGAGGCCATACGGGATACTCGTGTTTACCTTGAATTGACCGGGCACATAATCTCTGATGTCGACACCATCCTTCTCTTCATTCCCAAAAACGGACGGTTGTGCGTCACCGGTTCCCAAGGCCCATTTAAAAGATCCATCGCTTATCGAAAAGGGCAACGTCACGGCACCGTTTTGCGTCTTCCTGGAAAATGTCCCACCCCACCCCCCCGTACCATCTACTGCGGTAACACTGGTTGTCTCAATAATTCCAAGGCCGACCTCCGGGTCGTATTCATACTGGTATATCATCTCCAGGTTCGGTTCACCCCTGACCCCGGCAATGCCGCCCCCCGATTCCAGCGTGAGCTGATCTCCGGCGGACAAAAAGACCTTTTCGGCCGTGACGTTTTGGGCATATATCCGGACCTCTTTTGATCCCCGGCCGAAGCGTAACTCGGCCAAATCCAAGCCCGCCGGCAAGCTTTCAGGAATCACCATGTCGGCATCAAAGCCACTTCCCGGCGGCGGGGTTCCGACGGCGATCCGCTCGCCGCTGAGTTCCAAAACGCCTCCCGCATGAAACGGAAGGGCTGAAACGTCAACCGTTCCTTCCAAGAGAGCAGCGTCCGTACCTTTGACAACGATTCGCCCCCCCGATCCGGCCCTCGTTTCCACCATGTTGAAGTATCCTTCGTTCAAAACATCTTTTGCCGGGCGGAGGGCGTATCGCTTCTTGACCGCCCCGTTTGCTTCTCCTAAAATGTCCGTTTCATACCCGATGACGGTCGGAAACCCCTCTTTCGACGGTACCGAGGCCAGGAGGCTTTCGGCCTTCCCCTTTTCTTCCAGTATGATCGCGTCCGGATGAAAGGCGTAGTATTCCGGCAGGACGGCATATGTCCCCCCGGGGAGGTTCTCCGTATCGGATATGTAGACCCCGTCACCGGGCATCTCGATGCCCGGAACGATGACATAACGCCCTTCTTTTTGCAGCGGGTTGAGGTAGCCCTCCGTGCCGGGCAAAAACTCGTAGGAAAAAAGCAACCCGCCGCCCGAACCGGCCAGCAGCGCTCCTTTTCTCACATCCACACGCCCCGCCTCCAACTGGATGGACTTGGCCGGTGCCTCTTCGACTGTCGGCCACTCATGCAGCATTGCGGTCAACTGACCCACATCGGTTTCCGCCCTCGGTTTCTCCATGACCTTCCAGTTGACATCTTGAAGCAAACCGTACGGGACATTACCTTCTCCGGTCGTCGAGGTAACGCTCTCCTCTCCCAAGATCACGGTCTCCACGGGGGTCTCAACCGCCAGCGTGTCATAACCGGCGTCATTTGTGACGGCGATATCTCTCCCGAAGGCCACTTGACCCATCGGGGCCGCAAGGTAACCGTCGTGTTCAATGCTTGCGGCTTCGATGGCGATGCTTCCCCCGGCGGAGAAGATGGGACCCAACGCTTCCGGGTCAATCTCATTCGGCCTTGCTATACGGATCGTGCCGTTGTCCGACCGAAAGGTGAAGGCGGACTGGGTCAGCACCTCTCCCTCGTACGCTGAAAGTGCGACGGATACCGGCGTCATGACCGGATAAATACGCGCGGCATGTAATTCAAGATTTCCCGCCGTTCGAAGCCGGCCGGACCAGAGGGCCGTGGTCTCCTCTATGTTTACATATTTTTCGTCCCTCAGTCTGATATCCTTTCCCGCGCTCACCAGAACCCGCTCAAACCCATCCAGGGCGATACTTCCCCGGATATCGATCCATTCCCCCTTCAGTGCAAGTTCCGCCGACCCTGTTCCCTGAATCGTCGCTGCTTTCAGGGCTTTCAAAGACTCCATGTCCTTGTTTTCATTCTCCGCGTATTTGGTTCGGGTGTTGGACAGTGTCAGCCATTCCGCTTCCAGATGAATATTCTGTCCTTGGCCGACAATGAGGGGCGTATCGAGCGTCACGGATCTTCCCAATGCCAGCTCGACCTGTTCAGTATCGGGCCTCTCGGCAAACCCGATTCCGGCGGTGCTACTCAAAAAGAAGCTGTCGAAACCGCCCGCTCTTATGTCCTGAATCTGTTCGGGTACGACGTGCCATGCATTCTCGGATCCGTAGCTGTTGGTTCGATGATGAACGGCAAGGGCGCCATTTTGACCGCCTGAGAGATAACGTTGCCCCGTCATTTCGCCCTGCAGGACCAGATCGTCCCGAAACACGATTTCCACACTTCCGGCATTGCCGGCGACTTGTTGCGTTGTTATGGACAAGTCGTCACCAACAATATGATTTTCCACCGGCTCAGGTCCGGATACGTCCATCACGGAACCTTTTTCAGTGACAACCGTCCCCTGTTTCGCCTTGAGGCTTACCATACCTCCACTTAAAGGCGTGTGCCCGAATGGCAGTCCATCCGACAGACGGGTTTCCCGGGGCATGTTAACGCCTTTTGCGTAGACCCGACTTGTATCGGTCAAAGTGACATCGCCCTGCCCGGATTCAAGCACTATGTCACCGGAAGGTGCCTCCAAGGTCCCGGACAGTCGCAATGGCCCGTCCCCTTTTAGAGTAATGCTGCCCTCCGGGGCCACCTCAATGACGGCGTTTTTCGGCACGTGCACCTCGTACGGCACGTAATCCGCGTTGTCCGGGTCGTCTTTCCGCTCCTGACCCGCATTGACAGGTTCCCCGGCGAGGGCCGTGATCCCTGAACCACCCATGTAAGGTTCGTTTACGGCAACGTGCAAATCGTCTTTGCTTGGTTTTGCTGAGAGATATCTTTCGCGAACGTCGTTTTTGACAAGTTGTAGATCTGTGCCCCCGGAACCAAGACTTTCAGGCATTGGCTCCCGCCACTTCATCCTGGATGGCGCATACGCCCCTTCTTCGAACGCCAGATCCTCGAAACTCTTTAAAACGATATGCGTAAAGCCTGAATCAGCAATGTATCTTTCCCACACATCCGGATTCATATCGATTTTCGTTGTGTGCAATACAAGGGTGCCACCCCTTTCTCCCGGGAGAGAATACCCCTCATAAAGCTTGTGTCCATTGTTATTCTCCCCATTTGCCCCGTCCACATTGAGCACATCCATTCTGGTTACCTTAAGGTCGATAGTCCCCGCTCGGCCGGGCGTCAGTGTGCCGTCAGGCGCCAGTTCATACCCGGCACTCACGTCGAGATTCGCATCGGAGCCGACGATCAGTGGCAGCCCATTCTTCGTTTGCTCTTTTATGGATATCGTGCCGCCGTCGATCGCAACCACGCCGTCAATGCGATATCGTGGATCCGACTTACCGCGGGCTTCCAGGAACTTGCGCGGCGCCTTTAAATGCTCCAACGTTTCCGCCTTCGTGTAATCCAAGCGGTCTCCCGATACGTCTATTTCTCCAAACACTGTGATTAGCGGTGGCACTTCTTTTCCTAGCTCACTCGTCACACCTGTCATGTTCGTGTCCACACCTTGCAGGTTCACGTTGCCAAAGGGGGCTTCGATCTTACCGCCAAGAAAGATGGACCCGGCTTTCACGTCAAATACCGAGGCATGCCCCCGGTCCCAGACCAGGTACTGATACGGCGTTCCCGCGGGGTATTCCTTGGAATCGTCTATACGCACACCTCCCGGAGCCAGCCCGAGGGAAGCCCCTGTTTCGATGGAGAATGCCGAGTTGGTAGTAATATAGATATTGCTTAGCCCGGCGGCGTTCAGCGTTTCTGCGGGAATGATTGATTTGACCAATTTCTTGCCTGTCTCTTGCTCCTTGAGATCCGAAATG
>CAZHHS010000174.1:0-4469 GCA_964532395.1 uncultured Desulfobacterales bacterium
GCCCGGACCCGCCGGGAGATCCGGAGCCCGCTTTTTTGCGTTTCCCGTTCCACCACCACATCAAAGCAACGACAGCGAGATCATCCAACCATCCCGGGCCGAAAATGAAGTCCGGCAATACATCATAGGGGCACAGGAAATAGGCTCCCCCGATAATCCAAGGCAAAAATCGCTTAATCATGAGTTCACACCTTTTAAGGCCGCATCACGCTTTTACAGACGCATTAAACGGGCCCGCCCTGAAGTTGCGAACGGTTGCGAGTCTAGGAAAAAAGCTTGCAATCCACAACAAAATGATTAGATGTAGTATAGTGTACCATCATGGGGAGGAAAAACAATGCCAGTCTATGAGTTCAAATGTGTCAAATGCGGTTTCGAATTTGAGCGAATCGTTTTTCCCAGTGATACGGGATCCGTCGTTTGTCCCCAATGCAAGGCAGCCAATGCCGAGCGGCTATTGTCGACCTTTTGCTCGACGCATTCCAGTGGTAACCTAAAATCGGATCAGGGGACGTCTTGCAGCCCATCTCCGACGGGGTTTTCTTGAGCGCAATAGTGCCCGGTCGGCGACCGAGGAAAAAACAAATGTCACAAATTCTTATCGTATTGGGTGTCATCGCCGTTTGGATCCTACTCCAGGCTTACATACTGCCCAAATGGGGGATTTCCACCTGACTGAGAAATGCTTGCCGGGTGGACACCCGGGACACAAACACCTCATCCGACGAACGAGTGGAATGATCCTTTCCGGGCCTTGTCAATCCGTTCGATGGCCACCTAATCCCTGCTAACCAGTCGCTTCGCCTTCGGTGAAACCAGGTTTGAGCACGAAGCCGAAAACAGACCCGTTAAGTTTTGTTCGGCTTTGTCCGATGAGTCAGATAGCAGACGATCACCTGTGCCTTGGGCTTGTCGCCGGACAGAACTGCCGGACGGCGGACCGAATGGAAAATCGTCTTTTTTGTCTCATTCATACACCTGTCGACATTTCCGGATCGAACCCTATGCTAGGGGATTTTTTATGACATTTATGCTGACGTACCAGGAACTGGAGGCCCGAAACGCCCGTTTAGAACACCAAGTCAACGCGTGTGAATCGGAACGGCGAACCCTGGAACAAAGGGCCCGGGGATGGCAACATACCTTTGATGCAATGATGGATCTGGTCATGGTGGTTGATACCCGATACCACGTGGTGCGAGCAAACAAGGCCACGGCTCGGGCGTTTAATCGGCCGGTAGCGGATATCCTGGGGCAAAAATATTGGGAAATGGTCTACGGCCAGGACCAGCCCGTCCCCGGCTGTCCGTTGATCCTCGCCGAAAAGTCCTTACGAGCACATACCAAGGAACTTGCGCTAACGAATTTGGGCGGCACGTTCCTGGTATGCGCCTCGGTAATCGTGGGCAAAAACGGCCATTTTCTTGGATACTGTTTGACCTTGAAAGACATGAGTGTCTTTCGGCGACGACAACGGCAGGAACAACAAGAAGACAAAATGGATGCCATCAGCACGCTCTCGGGGGGCATCGCCCACGAGTTCAACAACTTGCTGACGGGAATACAGGGTACCATCTCCATGGTTTTGGCCGGAATGAACGGACACAGCCCGAACTTCAAAAAGTTGCGGCGCGTAGAAAGCTATATTGAGACAGGCCATGAACTAACCAAACAGCTTCTGGGTTTCGGCATAGACAACACATATGAAGTGAAACCGACGGATCTCAACATCCTGGTAGAGAAGATGTGGGACGACATGATCGTCCCGAAAGCCCGGATACAAGGGAAAAAGAGCCTGGAAGACGGACTCTGGCCGAGTAATGTCGACGGGGGTCAAATAGAACAGGTCCTGTCTCACCTCTTTATGAACGCACGGGAAGCAATGCCGGAGGGGGGTGAGCTACATATAGAAACGGAAAACGTGGTGTTCGACCAAAACTATGCCGACTTTTTTGGTGTCCCTCAAGGTGACTATGTCAAAATCACGCTGACCGACACGGGTGAAGGGATGGACTATGCAATTCAAGAAAAGATTTTTGAGCCCTTCTTTACCACCCGCCCGCAAGGTACCGGTCTCGGCCTAACATTCGCCCAACGCATCGTGGCAAACCATGGCGGCCTAATCAACATCTACAGTGAAAACGGGCGGGGCACTACCGTTAACATCTATTTGCCGGCATCTTCGGCTAAAACCCGGTTGGAAAATGAAACCGACGCCAACCAGGTATTAACCGGAACAGAAACGGTCCTACTCGTGGACGACGAGCGGATGATTCTGGAGGTGGGCGGCGAGATGCTGCGAGAACTGGGGTATCATGTCCACCTGGCCAATAGTGGGCCGGAAGCCGTTGACATTTACGGTAAACAGGGGACACACATTGATCTGGTCATTCTGGATATGATCATGCCGGACATGGACGGCCGAAAGACGTACAATCGCCTGCGGGAAATCAATCCGGACATTAAGGTGCTGCTCGCCAGCGGATACAGCAGTACGAGTCAGGTATCTGACATCCTGGCTCAGGGCTTTAATGGATTTATTCAGAAACCGTTTAACCTGATCCGATTATCCAAGAAAATGCGGTCTATCTTGACCCAATAACCCCTACCCCCTCAACTAACTGTTTGATATAGCAACAGAATCATCTCTACCATCGCTTCTTTTCTCAGGTTTTTCCCCTTCCCATCCGATAAGAATCGTATTGACAACACCACCGTAGGGGCACACCGGTGACAACAGCTTCGATAGAGCAATATAATCATGGTGCAAGGCATGCAATGAGCAAGAAACGTGCACTGGTCGTAGACAACCATCCGGTATTTCTAAAACTGATGGCTGAACTGCTCAAGAAAAGAGATCTTACGGTAGTCACCGCCGACAGTGGTCTGTCTGCGTTGGACATTCTCCAAGACTATACGCCCGACATCATTTTTGTAGACCTGGTTATGCCCAATATCAGCGGTGAAAAGCTTTGTCAGGCCATTCGCAGTATGGCCCGTTTCAAAAGCGCTTACATCGTCGTCCTGTCTGCGGTGGCCGCCGAGGAACAACCGGACTTTAAGCAATTCGGTGCCAACGACTGCATCGCCAAGGGTCCCTTCGACAAAATGAAAAGACATATTTATCACCTCCTCGACCGCTTTTGCGAAGGAGCGGATTTAGGGTCGTCGAATGGGATATTGGGTACCGAGGATATCCACGAACGAGATATTACCAAGGAACTCCTGGCCGCCAAGAGGCATTTTGAAATCATATTGGGACACATGGCCGAAGGCGTACTTGAACTGACGCCCGACGCACGTGTCATTTACGCCAATTCCGCTGCCATCTCTTTCGTTGGGGTCCCCGAGGTCCGTCTGTTGGGGGTACGTTTTACCGACCTCTTCCACCCCGACCACCGAAAGCTCGTTGAAGGTCTGCTCGCCGAGGCGGACTCCGCCGTTGGCGGGGTTTCCGAAAATTTCCCGGTTTCGCTGAACAGCAAATATATCACCCTAGACTTCATACCGGTCCATAACGGATGGCAAAGAACCATCATCGCAATTCTCCACGACGTAACGGCCCGAAAACGTGCCCGCGAGTCCTTACAGGAAAGTGAACAGCGATTCAAGTCGCTCAGTGAAAATGCGCCGGATATCATCTATACTTTGGATCTTGAGGGGGGATTCACCTATGTCAATCCCGCATGGGAAAAGACCTTGGGACACAAGAAATCTCAAGTTCTAGGCCGGTCTTTTGCGGACTTTGTCGAAGAAAACGAAACAGCGGAATTTCGAAAACACTTTGAGCAACTTAAGAACGGCAAGAAAACCGTCACGGACATTACCGGGACTTTGGTCCACAAGGACGGCTCCCACCGCCTTTTCAGCCTCAGCGCTGCGCTGAATCTGGACCCTGAAGGCCGTCCGGTGGGCACGGTAGGCCTGCTCAAAGATATCACCCAGCAACAGCGACTGGAGACGCAACTACGACGGACCGAGAAGATGGAGGCCATCGGCAGCCTTGCCGGAGGTGTGGCTCATGATCTCAACAATATCTTGGCCGGGCTGGTCAGTTATCCCGACTTGTTGCTGATGCGTGTGGCCGAAGACAGCCCACTGCGGCAACCGATCGTGAAGATGAAAAAGTCCGGTGAAAAGGTGGCTGCCATCGTCCAGGACCTGTTAACTCTGACAAGACGGGGAACAGACGTCTCCGAGGTGGTCAGTTTTTCAGATATCATTTCGGACTACCTGCAAAGTCCGGAATACGAAAAGCTGAAATCGTACCATGAGGGCATCCGCATCGAAACCAGGCTTGATAACGACCTGTTGAACGTGCTCGGATCCCCGGTTCATTTATCAAAGACCTTTATGAATCTCATCTCTAATGCCGTAGAGTCCATGCCCAACGGAGGCACTGTTCGCGTGTCGGCGGAAAATCGATATGTGGACACACCGATCAACGGCTATGATGACATACAAGAAGG
>CAZHHS010000175.1:0-4452 GCA_964532395.1 uncultured Desulfobacterales bacterium
CGTGAAGGGGGTCGTACGGTAGGTGCCGGCGTCATCAGCGAAATAATCGAGTAGGGGTCACAAGTTATGAATCAAAAGATACGGATCCGGATGAAGGCTTTTGATCACAAGCTTCTGGATCAATCGACCACTGACATCGTGGATACTGCAAGACGTACGGGGGCCAAAATCGTCGGGCCTATTCCGTTGCCGACGGTAATTAATAAGTGTTGTGTGCTTCGTTCTCCGCACAAAGACAAGAAATCTCGGGAGCAATTTGAGATCAGGACGCATAAACGGCTTGTGGATATACTGGAGCCGACGCAACAAACAGTCGACGCGTTGATGAAGCTCGATCTCTCGGCAGGGGTGGATGTAGAGATCAAGCTGGACTAGCCGGTGTCCAGCCGTATTTTCCAGTGATAGGATCGAGGAATTAAGGGCCATGTATAAGGAACTCTTGGGAAGAAAGCTGGGGATGACCACCCTTTTCGCTCCGAGCGGTAATCAGATACCTGCCACAGTGCTCGAGGTGGGGCCATGTGTGGTCACCCAAATCAAGACCTGCAAAACCGATGGCTATGATGCGTTGCAAGTTGGTTTTCTGGAAAAAAAAATGTCCCGTCTGAACATGCCGACACAAGGCCATGTTCAAAAGAGCGGCGGGCAAGGATATCGGTTTTTGAGAGAAATTCCCGTAGAGGATCCCACCGAGTATAAGTTAGGAGATGCGTTGACTATTGACGGTGTCTTTCAAGTGGGTGAACGGGTGGATATAAGCGGCGTTTCCAAGGGACGGGGGTTTTCCGGTGTTATCAAACGATGGGGTTTTCACGGGGGTAGAGATACGCATGGGTCCATGTTCCATCGTGCGCCGGGCTCTGTCGGGGCATCGGCTACGCCGTCCAAGGTGCTGAAGGGGCGGAAGTTGCCCGGGCGTTATGGCGGAGATCGGATAACGGTTCGGAACCTGGAAGTTGTGGATGTACGTCCGGAGCAGAATGTGCTGATTGTCAAGGGAGCGGTTCCTGGAAGCAAAGCAGGATTGGTGGGGGTGCGAAAACCCCGGATTGCGCCAAAAAAGCAATGATGGTTTCTTGACCGTCGCCTGGCGTTTCAACTGCTCTTCTCCAAAAGGCGATATCCCTCATAGAAGGCGTTTTCAAAAAATCTGTCAAATAAACAGGACGGAAACAGGTTATGGCAGTGGCGGATGTGTATAACATGGGTGGCACGAAGGTCTCGCAGATAGACCTCATGGATCAGGTGTTTGACGTTCCGGTCAAAGGGCATGTGTTGCACGAAGTGGTGAACATGCAGTTGGCCAATCGCCGGTCCGGGACGGTGGCGACCAAGGGGCGTTCCGATGTGCGTGGCGGTGGGCAGAAACCGTATCGTCAGAAGGGAACCGGTCGGGCCAGGGCGGGATCCAGAAACTCCCCCCTGTGGCGGGGCGGCGGTGTCATCTTCGGACCGCGTGCCCGGGATTATAGTTACAAGGTGCCGAAAAAGGTGCGTAAGCTGGCGTTGCGCATGGCCCTTTCCGCCAAGCTCAAGGAAAAGGCGCTCACGGTGGTGGATACCCTCGATTTTGCCGTGCCCAAGACCAAAGCGTTTGTGGATGTTTTGAAAGCCTTGAAGGTGGACAATGCGCTCGTGGTAATGGATCAAAAGGTGGAAAATGTGGAACTGTCTTCGAGAAATATCCCCACCGTCAAAGTGATCCGCTCTGAGGGGTTGAACGTTTATGATGTGTTGAAACATAAACATTTGGTTCTGGTAGAGTCATCGGTGAATCAGATCCATGAAAGGCTAACGTCATGACATCCCATGAGATCCTCAAACGTCCGTTAATTACGGAAAAGAGTACCCTTGAAAAAGAGAAGAGCAATCAGCTCGTCTTTGAGGTGGCCAAGCCGGCGAATAAGGTCGAAATCCGCCGAGCGGTTGAACAACTTTTCGGGGTCAAGGTCATCGGTGTCCGGACCATACGGATGAAAGGGAAGGTCAAGCGCTTCGGACGGACGCTGGGAAAGCGCCGAGACTGGAAGAAAGCTATTGTGGCCTTGGCTGAAGGCGAACACGTGGAGTTTTTCGAGGGTGTGTAACCGGAAAAGAAGTTAACAGGAAACGAGGCGACATTTTGTACCGGGTGGGAATACGATATGAGCATTAGAACAACGAAGCCGACATCACCAGGTCGAAGATTTCAAACCTATGACACCTTTGATAATCTTACGGCAAAAAAGCCGGAGAAGAGTTTGGTCAGATCCCTTCTTAAGAAAGGGGGGCGAAACGTCTACGGCCGTATTACGTGCCGCCACCGGGGTGGGGGGCACAAGCAACGGTATCGGTTGATCGATTTCAAGCGGGATAAGATGGAAGTTCCCGCCAAGGTGGCAAGTATAGAATATGACCCGAATCGGTCGGCCCGCATTGCACTCTTACATTACGTCGATGGTGAGAAGCGGTATATCGTCGCCCCCAATAAGGTGAATGTGGGCGATACGCTGGTGTCCAGCGAGAAGGCGGACATAACGCCGGGTAACGTGTTGCCGCTTCGAAACATCCCAACGGGTACGCAGATTCATAATATAGAGTTGCGTCCGGGACGGGGAAGTCAGCTGGTCAGAAGTGCGGGCAGTTTTGCCAAACTGATGGCCAAAGAGGGACGGTACGCCCACGTCAAATTGCCCTCCGGTGAAGTCCATATGATCTTGACAGAGTGCAAGGCAACGATTGGTCAAGTTGGAAACCAGTGGCATGAAAATATCTCTTTAGGAAAGGCGGGACGTAAACGCTGGCTGGGACGTACGCCCAGGGTCCGGGGGGTAGCCATGAACCCGGTCGATCATCCCATGGGGGGCGGGGAAGGAAGGGCGTCCGGCGGGCGGCATCCGTGTTCTCCGTGGGGGGTGCCCACAAAGGGATTTCGAACGCGCAAGAAACGTAAGGTAACCGATCGGTACATCGTGCGGCGGCGTTCATAGGTCGGGGGCCTACTAATCGTCAGTAAAGCCCCGGGGCTGCTGTACAGGCTGTCGATATCCGGGTGGATTCGAATACTCCGGGAAGAAAGCGAAACAGGGAATTAAAAGGGAAAAGCGATGCCACGTTCACTTAAGAAAGGACCCTACATTGAGCCCAAACTGTTGCAACGGGCCCTGGCAGCACAGGAAAGTAGGAGTCGGAAGGTCATTAAGACTTGGTCGAGACGGTCCACAGTTGTGCCCGAGTTGGTTTCTCTGACTTTGGCGGTTCACAATGGGAAGAAGTTTGTTCCGGTCTTTGTTTCAGAGGATATGGTGGGGCACAAATTGGGAGAGTTTGCGCCCACTCGAACCTTTTATGGGCATGCAGGCGTCAAGAAAACCCGGGTCAAAGCGAAAAAATAGAAGATGGGCTGAAATATGGAAGCGAAGGCGATAGCAAAACACATCCGGATATCCCCGACAAAGGTTCGGAAGGTGGCAAAGGTCGTGAAGGGCAGGCCGGTGGAAGATGCATTGAACCTGTTGGAATTCATGCCGCAATCTTCGGCCAAGGTAATAACGAAGGTTATTCGCTCCGCCGTATCGAATGCGGATCAGGATCCGGGGCTTGACGTGGACAGCCTGTTGGTTTCAAACATTTTCGTAAATGAAGGACCGAGGTTGAAACGGTTTAGGGCCCGAGCCATGGGGCGGGCCACGAGAATCCTCAAACGGACCAGCCACATTACGGTCACACTGGCAGAGAAAGAATAGACGGAGGAGAGCTGCTTTGGGACAAAAAGTCAACCCGATCGGTTTTAGGCTAGGGGGCATCAAATCTTGGGATTCTCGGTGGTTTGCCGGTAAGGATTATGCCTCTTTTGTTGAGGCGGACCAGAAGATCCGCACGTTTCTCAAGAAGAAGCTCTATCACGCGGGAATTTCCAAGATTGAGATTGAACGGTGGGCCAAACGGCTGCGATTGCGGATTTACGCAGCCCGTCCCGGAATCATCATCGGAAAAAAAGGTTCCGAAATCGAGGTCTTGAAAAAGGAGTTGGAAAAAAAGCTGTCGCAAGAAGTGGCGGTTGATATCCAAGAAGTCCGGAAGCCCGAGGTGGATGCTCAGCTTGTGGCAGAAAATGTGGCGCTCCAGATTGTGCGGCGGGTTGCTTTTCGGCGAGCGATGAAAAGAAGTGTGTCCTCAGCCATGCGATTCGGCGCCAAAGGCATCAAGATCTGCTGTTCCGGTCGGTTGGGCGGGGCCGAAATGGCCCGGACGGAGTGGTACAAGGAGGGGCGCATTCCGCTTCATACCTTGAGGGCCGACATCGATTACGGTTTTACCGAGGCCAGGACAACCTATGGGACAATCGGTGTGAAGGTATGGATATTTAACGGAGAGATTCTGGCGAAAGATCAGGCGATGGCTGCTTAAAGGAAACCACAAATGTTAAGTCCGAAAAAAGTCAAATATCGCAAACAACAAAAAGGCAGGATG
>CAZHHS010000176.1:0-4446 GCA_964532395.1 uncultured Desulfobacterales bacterium
CAAGTTCGTTTCTGACAGGAAGCCGCGGGGCGGCTTAACCGACCTTTTTACAACGCCATCAAAATTGGTTTTTCAGACAACTATCCGGTCGTTGTCACTATCGTAGTAATAACAATACGGCAAGTTGTTAGGGGAACAAAATCGGTATTCGCGGTCAAATTCATCTACTTCCAACCAATTACCCTGCTCAAGATTCTGTAGAATATGGAGCTTGTTTTCTTCATCGTAAGAGTATACATACCGATCGTCGGCAAGATCATTCGTCTCTCCCTCCGGTCCTTCATTCTTCTTACGCAGATACCGGCGACTCATCAGGCGGGACATGGTATGTATCTCTTCTTTCCACTCGTCGTAAACGGACGTCGGCATAATAGCGGCCTCTCTTCCGAGTATATGAATCGGGCGAGCCGACCAAATCAGCTTGGACACTTCAGCCACGGTCAGCTCCACCTGGACGCAACCTGATTTTTTGTAACACTTATAGTAGCCTCGGAAAAAAGTCAAGCAGCGGTCCTAAACCCTAAGCAGTCGTGCGACCGCCCGAAAGGACTCGTTTAACTGACCACCCAAACGGCCGTGTCCTTTCCCAGGTGTACGACCTTGTTGCTCATGCTGCCCATGAAAAACTCATCCAGTTTCGACAGACCCCGCCTGCCGACAACCACACCGCCGTACCCGGCCTTTTGAACCTCCCGAATCATCACGCTTGCTCGACTGCTTACATCGGTAATCACCCGCCAGGAAATCTTCTTCTCATCCATACCCGCTGATATCAATTTGCTTTTTGCCTCTTCAAACACATGATGCATTTCTCGTTTCTCTTCCTCCACCAGGTCTTCAGGCGAGGTGGTTATCGGACCCGGGTAGGTCATACCATAACTGGGCACGAAACTGGCGACATCCCGAATCACATGTATCAAAGTAACCTCAATCTCGGTATCCCCGAACATGAGTCCAACATGTTCCACAGCGCGCATCGCGCCTTCCGAGCCATCCAAGGCAACCAAGAGGTTCCCCGCACGGACTTGTTTCCCTACGACACAGGCCGGAATGTGGGTCGTCCGTTCAATGAGCTTTTGCGCGGTTCCACCCATGACAAGATCCTTTATTGCACTGACTCCCTTTCGCCCCAAAAAGACCGTATGATAGTCGCCTTTCGATTCTTCAACGATTTCCCTTGCCACCCCCTCTTTACACCGATGAATGACTTCCTTGACGGCGTCCTTCGGATAGCCTCTCTCAAGGAACGCTTGCCGAGACTCATCCATTATCTTCTGAACGGCTTCATCTTGGGCGGCCTCCCACCCCTTAATGTCAACCATCCGCTCCCACACCGCCCGTTTCATACCGATATTCCAGAAGGCATCATCAATTTTGCGCAAAGCATGCAGCAAAACTACATGGGTCGTCTTCGGATTCAACATGGCACTGGCATAACGCACCGCCGCCGATGAATACTCAGACCCATCGATGGCCACCAGTATTTTCTTGGACTCGACATTGTTCATGGCTCACCTCCTGTTCCATCTTTACCGGCAGACTTCTCACCGCCCCTTTTTTCAGCTAAACACCGGAGAACCGCTTGAACCATTTGCGAGCACAAGTTATGCCATCCGATTAACCGAACTATATATCTCAATATATCAGCATGTTGACTGGCCTATACCCCACACAGACAGAAATTACCACCTGTCAACTTAGAAATATTCTCAAACAATATTCGACCTTTTGCGAATCAGGTCGATATGGTAAAATACCCCTCCAGGACGGATTCTATGGCAGACACAAACACGCCTAAGGCAGCTTCCACTCAAACCAAACGATTCTTTGATATCCACCCACCTGTTTTCTGGCCGGCCGCCGTGCTTAGTATCCTGTTTATCCTCATCACTTTACTGGTCGGCGATTCTATGAAAACCGTTTTTTCGACCACCCAAGATTTCATTTCGGATAATTTTGGTTGGTTCCTCGTCCTTTCCATCAACCTCTATCTGTTCCTGATGCTCTTTTTGGCCTTCAGTAAATTGGGATCCATCCGCCTGGGCGGGAAAAACGCCGTACCGGATTTTTCCAGACTTTCCTGGTTCGCTATGCTCTTTAGTGCCGGAATGGGCATCGGCATCCTGTTTTGGAGTGTGGCCGAACCCATCCATCATTTTCTGGAACCCCCTTTTGGAGGAGATTCTCAAGTCGATTCGGCGGTAACCGCCATGAAAATGGCTTTCCTGCATTGGGGACTGCACCCCTGGGGTATCTATGCACTGGTGGGCATGGCCCTCGCCTTTTTCGCCTTTAACCATAAACTTCCCTTGGCTATTCGATCCATTTTTTATCCGCTTCTGGGAGATAAGATCCACGGACATTACGGGAACCTCATCGACGTCATTGCAGTACTCGCCACCTTGTTCGGCTTGGCCACATCCCTCGGGTTCGGTGTGCAACAGGTCAGCGCCGGCCTACACCACGTTTTTGGCTTGCCGGACAATACCAACATGCAGGTCCTGCTCGTCATCTGTATCACATTCGCGGCTACGATTTCGGTGGTGACCGGACTGGATCGAGGCGTAAAGCGGCTCAGTGAAATGAATCTCAATTTGGGGGCACTCCTGCTTACTTTCCTTTTGATTCTGGGACCGACTGTGGTGATCCTGGATTCTTTTGTCCAAAACCTGGGTGTCTATGTGGGGGATTTTTTTAATACGAGTTTTTGGACGGAAAGCTATCGGGCTAGCGCATGGCAAAATAGCTGGACGGTATTTTACTGGGCATGGTGGATTTCCTGGTCACCTTTCGTAGGAATGTTCATCGCCAGAATATCCAAGGGTCGGACCGTTCGGGAATTCGTGCTCAGTGTCCTGATTATACCCACCTTGCTGACCTTCTTGTGGATTACCGCCTTTGGCGGCTCAGCGTTGTTCATTGAACTCCAGGATGTGGGAACCATTGCCGACACGGTCCAGGACAATGTGGCGATCGCCATCTATTCCCTCTTGGAGCAGTTTCCTTTTGCTCGGGTCACAAATATGATGGCTATCATTCTGGTCATCAGCTTTTTTATCACCTCTTCCGATTCCGGCTCTTTGGTCGTGGATGCATTTACGTCCGGAGGCAAATTAAACTCACCGGTTGTACAACGGGTCTTTTGGGCTTCCATGGAAGGTGCCGTCGCGGCGGTTCTCCTGGTCGGCGGGGGGTTGGGAGCTTTGCAAACCGCGTCCATCACCACAGGCCTACCTTTTGCCTTTCTCTTGCTCGTCATGGGATACAGCCTGTGGAAGGGGCTGAAAGAAGAGTATGAAAACGAAGCGCTAAAAACAAAGCGTATCGAGCGCGAATCATATCAGGAGCTTATTGAGGAATTGCTGAACCAGGAAGCAAACAGGAAAGCATCCTCTCAAACGTCCGCCGATTCCAAACCCAACAAAAAAGGGAAAGACGAGTCATATGAAATCACAAACCACTAATACGTTCTTGCAGCCGATTCACACGATTCTGGTTTGCCTGGATCTAACGGAAGCGGATCCGCCTTTGATTCAGTACGCATCAAATTTGGCCCAGACCCTTTCCGCTCAGAAAGTAATTTTTTTTCACGCCATCCAAGCCTATGATCTGCCCGATCGGAGCAGCAAGGACTTTCCGAACGTGGAAACAGAACTCAAAGGCATTATTCGCCGGTCGATTCATCACTCTGTGGACAGCCATTTTGAAAACGACTGTCATTGGGAAATTGTGACCCGTCCCGTCTATGAAGATGCAGCGCGAGAAATTGTCGACTATGTGGAAACGGAAGAGATCGACTTGACCATGATCGGCCAAAAATATGGGGAAAACCGACGGGCAAGATACGGACACGAAATCACCGCCCACGCAAACAGTGACATTCTCTTCGCACCGCAAGACACACAGCTGACGCTCGCCCCGCTGCTGTGTGCCATTGATTTTTCCGACGCCTCGATTAAAGCCTTTGAGCGGGCGCTGGACATCTCCCGCACCCTGGCGGTTCAGCTCATTTGCTATGCCATTTCTGATCCGGCCCGTGCCTATTTCCCCGCCAGTACCGAGCGCAGCTCCGATTACGATAAGACACAATCCCGAAAAGCATTTGACAAGTTCATCGAGCCGTATGGTCTTTCTCCTGATACGGTTTCCTGCCGGATCAATCCGGAGGACGGCGCAGGCAGCGAAGCAGAAAACATTTACACGGCAGCGGTCCGGGAAGAGGCGGGGCTGATCATCGTTGGTGCTTCCGGAGGAACGGAGAAAGTCACCTCATTATTGGGAAATCTCTATGAGTCTTTTCGGCTTATGGAAAAAGAAATTCCGGTCATGATCGTCAAACACGAATCCAAGCGAAAATTCCCCTGGTTTTGGAAGGAAGAATAGAGAGGGGAATACTTAGGGCTCGCGCAAAAATAACTTCACATTTTGCCATCTCGGCTTCCGCCC
>CAZHHS010000177.1:0-4446 GCA_964532395.1 uncultured Desulfobacterales bacterium
CCGCCTGCCGTAAGCATCATCGAGGGAGTTGGCGACCGAAAACCGCTCATCGGCTCCATCGTGTTTCCCCGCATAAAAGAGACGTTCTCCCTGTCTAAATGCTTCGGCCGCTGCTTTTTTTCTAAGCTCAGGCTGCCATTTTACGGCCCTTTCGAGTAAGATCCGTGCCTTTCGTGTATGGCCGGCCATGAGCTTTTTGGCCCCGTCGTCAAGGTAAACGAGGGCTACCTGTTTTCGTAGCGATGGATCTGTTTTTGCGACAGCGGAAAAAATCTGATGGGCCTGGGCGTAATAGCCCGTGCGAACATAGCAGGTCCCAAGCTGAAGCCTTGCTCTGGTGTCATTCGGGTGCGCTTCCAAGCGCTGCTTCAGCTGATGGATGGCCTTTACGTAGGCTTCTTTTTGGATGAGCTCTTCGACCCGAAGAGGCGTGTCACCGGCCCAGGAGGATGTATTCCCAAACAGGGTGGGCGACAGGAATAGGTTCAACAAGATAACGACGACTTGTGCTGATTTCATTACCGGTGGCTCCAACGGGCTTACGTGCTGATTGTGCCTGGCAGCCTGTCGGACCTCCTCCGTTTCGCGCTGGTGTGCATTTTTTCGGCATTTTGCCTATCGAACGGGAAGACTCCGCTCGCCGACTAAGAGGGACGGCCAATCGACGCTAAACCGTACCGATCATGTTATCGGCAGCTTTTAGACGAGACTAAAGGCGAGGGGGAAGCTACTGGAGATGGAGGCGTTCAATTTTGAGTCTGTCTAGGGGGGCGCCGGTTATGTCTCCTACAACGGTAAGAATATGCTTTTCCACTTGATTGAGGTTTCGGTTCTCGATGGCTTCTTTGACTTCCGGCAAATCGCCACTGCCGGCCAGGGCTTGCTTTAGTCTGGGCAGGGATCGGACAAACGCCTGTTTGTCTTCCTTGTCGGCGTACTCGACCAAGAGTTTAAACCGGACGGTGTGGCGAACCCCCAGATACGACGACACAGTATAGGCGATTCGGCCTATGGCGGGATCCTTCGAATCCGTGTTTTCGGTCATAAGCCCCTCAAAGGGAATGACCAACACCAAGGCGGAGATGACGACGGCGATCAGTACAGGAATAAAAAAGCCCTTATCCAGAATAAATGCGGGAAGGCGGAGGCGGAAGCGCGGGGCCGTATGGGTGTCGGACGAGTTATCCGAACCGGTGCCCGGTGGGGAGGTTTCGGGCGCACGATTCTCGGCCGGTCTGTCGGGCACTTCCAGTTTATCCAGCTCCAAGCCGTCATGGTCGGGCTTTTGAGCGTCTTTGTCCTCTTCACCCATCATCTCTTAGTTTACAAGGGTCTTATGGTTTTTTCCAGCATTATCTGATGAGTTTGCTTGATTTTGTCTGACAGACCTGGTAGTTAGCTCAAAAGGAGAGTGTGGCCATGATAAGCGCTTGTCGGAGAACGCCCATTTTCGCTCGATGTCGCTTTCCTGCAAGTTCTCCAACAGAATCTTAGGGGCAAAAATAGCTCGATATTTTCAATAAAGAGGTCTCATGGGCGAAACGTCTCTTTTGGTGGTTGATGACAATTCCGTGGCATTGAAAGAATTGACGGATGCGCTGAAATATCTTGGGTGTAGGGATGTCCAAAGTGTGACCAGTGCCAATGAGGCCTGGGCAATGCTCAGGGTAAAGGGTTACAGTGGGGTGTTTTCGGCGTGGGACATGCCGGAAATGACGGGGTTGGCGCTCTTGCGTGTCGTTAGGAGCGATGAAAAGCATACAAATCTGCCCTTTTTTCTGTCAGATTCTGCATTTACAAAGCCCAAGGTCCTTGAGGCCGGGATGGCCGGTGTCAGTGGGCTTTTGGTGAAACCGTTTTCCCTGGATAGCGTCAAGGATAAGTTGGCGATTATGGCGGAAATAAACGGTGAGCATCCCCCGAGCCCGGAAGAGGTCTCGTTTGATAAAGGTATGGGGTTCTTGGAATCGGGAGAGCAGGAAAAAGCCCTGGAAGTGTTCCAAGACATCTTGGCCGAGGGTGAGAGCGCGGAGACCTATTATAACATCGGTTACATCAAGACCGCCCAGGGCCAGTATCAGGAAGGTATTAAGGCATTCAGAAAAGCGACCCAGCTGGATCGGTTCTTCGCTAAGGCGTATGAAGCCATGGGACGGGCGTACCGAGAGTTGGGAGAGACCGAAAAAGCCGAGGAGTGTTTGCAGGAAGCCGCGCAGATTTACATGACCAGTGAAAAGGACGAATATGCCGAGCAGATCCTTAATGAAATCCTGGAACTTCACCCGGATACGGTCAACGTCTATAACAGCCTGGGGGTTCTTTATCGGAGAAGAGGAGATTCCGCCACTGCCCTTGCCCACTATGAGAAGGCGTTGAAGATTCACCCGAACACCCCGCACATATATTATAATATCGGACGGGTTCACGTAGACATGAAAAACCTCGACAGAGCCACCAAGTATTTCAGACAGGCCTTAAAGTTGGATCCCGGCTTTACCGAGGCCAAAGAAGCGCTTGATGCGGTAGAACTGGGCCAACTATAAAGCCTACAACCCAACCCCAATCCCACACTCACCACTTGTTAGTAAAGCGCGGACTTTCGTTGAGCCGCGTTAACCCAGGCCCGGACGCGGCGTTTCAGCAAGGGACGTTTTCGAAGCGTCGAGAGTCGGTTCGCCCGGGTGAGTTGGGCAAATAGTTGGTTTGAATTTTGCCCGGCAAGGTGAGTTCGTGAGCGGATACCGATCCTTTCCAAGAGGCGCGCATTCTTCGATCCCATGTGGAGCAGAGTAACCAGTTCCAGGCGCCGGCGAAAGCGCTCGTGCAAAGGCCTGGGAATGAATGTGGCCGCAACGCTCCAGTCGTTCAGTGCGGCCTGAGGATATTTCCATCCGTTCCGGTACAAAACTCGGCCGATGGTGGCATCGATGTCGTCTACGGCTTGGGGAAGGGTTTCCGCACGGCTATCCACTGTATGGTGTTGCATCTTGTCGTAAGACCATTCGGCGAGGCAGACGGACAGGGCGATCAGGACCACGTAGGCTATTCGGCACCGAAAAGGTGTTCCGGATCGACGATGCCATCCGGGAAGCCAATGTTTGCCCGAGCGCAGGAGATAAACGGCGTTGGTCATAACAAAACACTCCACACAGAATGGAGGGAAGCCGAGAAATCCGAGGTAGGGCATTTCAAAGAGTTTGCCTTCTGCAAAGAACGGGACGGTGTAGACCCATTTTTCCAGCGACCAGAAGTTACACAATTCCCAATAGATTCCCGCCAAGAATCCGGCTATCAAAAGGCGAAAAAAGGGGGTCCACTGACCCTTTACGGCATTTCTGAGTAGAGAAGGGGCCTTGGTTTTGGCCAACAGTGGCTCCAAGAGAAAGATGAAAGCCCCCCAAACGAAGGGAAAGAAATAATCGGGAAAGGCTGCTGCCAGGCCTACCATCACGGTGCCGGTAAGTGTTGAAATCGAGGTGACGTGAGTGGCAGGAAGTGCTTTGCCTGTTCGTTCCTTGGGGAGGTTCAATCGACACAAGAGCCTGTAGAAAAGGAACATGCCCGGTAGTACGGTCGCAAAGTCGATGTATGCTTCAATGTGCGGCCACACGGGCCCGTCAGGGGTTCCCACGTAATACCAGTTTTGGAGTCGAAGATTCCAGACTTCGAAGAAAAACCAGAACATGGCCGACCAAAAGCAAAGGGTGATAAACTCTGGGAATCGCTTAAATATCAAGCTTTCATCCCATTTCCACCACAAGAGTCCGTCAAGAAACAAAATGAGGCCGTACCAGGCGAAGGGATACATGTGTGGATAAAAGGGCGGGATGAAGTTGGCGGCGCCGTAGAAGGTGACAGCGACGGTCGCCAAGCCCAGGATCGTGGTGAATTTGGGTGCCTCACGGCGAATATGGAAACCGACTCGGGTCATACCAAAAGGAAACGAACCTATGATCTCAAATCAGAGAAACGGCAATGGCTTGTTTTTTCGATAGACCAATGCCTGGCAGGTGGCAATCAGTGTATGGTCGTCATCGGTGACCTGGATATCATAAGCGCCGGTCCGAAAGGTTTTGCTGATTTCCTTGGCTTCCGCCCGCAGTTTTGAGCCCGGGACGGGGGCGGCGAGATAGGTCACGTTCATGTTCAGCGCGACGGCGACGGTACCATGAGAGTTTGAGGCCGTTTCAAAGGCCTCGTCGATTAAACCGAAGATAGCGCCGCCGTGTGCCATGCCGAACATGTTTTCTACATCCGGCGAAAAAGGCATTTCGACCACGGAGTGGCCTTCCGCCAAATGAACGAGTCGCAGATTCAGTTTCCGGGCAAAGGGTTCCTGCTTGACCCGGTCAATGATGGCATTTTTCACCGCTTCTTGCATGGTGTGTCCTCGACTTCCAACGAACTTAGCCAAACGTGTCCGACTTTTTGAAAACGTTACAGGTT
>CAZHHS010000178.1:0-4439 GCA_964532395.1 uncultured Desulfobacterales bacterium
ATATTTCATATTACTTCAACGGTGGGCTTTATGTCAAACTTTTGAAAAACCGTCGAGAACACAAAAAAGCACCTGTGGGGACTTAACCTCGCCCCGCACAGGTGCAGTCAAAAGAGCTAACTTCCTATTTACTTAGGACGTAACCAGGATGTCAAAAAAGCAGACACACCGCTACAACTTTGACATGAGTTCCTTCGTTACCTCTTGAACGCTCGGTGCGCCATCGATCTCAATATACTTTATTTTCCCTTCTTTCTCTGCCAAGTCCTTGAAATAATAGGCCGCCGCCAGGGTCCCCGTATTTGTGTCGTAATATATACTGTGACGCTTGTCTATGGCCTCTTCGTCTTGATCATCCGATCGCGTGGTCAGTTCCCCTCCACACACGCGGCACTTGTCGCCATCCGGCTTTATGGCATCAATAAATATATTATTCGGGTGGTTATTGTCGTTCTTACAAAGCCTGCGCCCCATGATACGGTTTTTGGCGATCTGTCGGTCCAATACCACCTCGACCACGACATCCAGCCCGAGGCCGGACGCCTTTAAGGCCTCATCCAATTTTACCGCTTGCTCCTTGTTTCGCGGAAACCCGTCCAAAAGCCATCCGTTTTTGCAATCATCTTTCTTCAATCGTTCCAAAATCATGGGAATGGTGATTTCGTCAGGTACCAACTCCCCACGGTCAATGTATTCCTTGGCCTTGACACCTATTTCCGTGCCGTTGCCAATGTTTTCACGAAAGATCGCGCCGGATTCAATATGCGGAATATTGAACTTCTCCTTCAAGATCGCCCCTTGGGTTCCCTTACCACTACCGTTTGGTCCAAACATTAACACATTCATAGACGTCTCCTTTCCTATCCCTTTTTTGTGAGGCTCGCCCGTGCAAGAGGGTCCTATAGCAAATACGACTTTTTGTCAAGGCGTTTGCCCCTACTTAAAAGGCTCGATCAAGTTTTGGCTTGACAGAATCAGACAAACCGGTTAAAAGTAGCGGTTTATGGTACATAATGCCTGAGGAGAGGTACGCATGAAGACCTACAGTGCAAAAGCGCAGGATCAAAAGAAAGAGTGGTTTGTTATCGATGCCAAGGAACGGGTATTGGGCCGGTTGGCCAGTTTCGTGGCAACCCGTTTACGGGGCAAACATCGACCGGAATACACCCCTCATGTGGACACGGGCGATTATATTGTGGTGATAAACGCCGATAAGGTTTCGCTTACGGGCCGCAAACGGGACGCCAAGATGTACCATCATTACTCAGGCTACCCCGGTGGGCTTAAGTCGAAAAGCGCCCGAGAGCTGTTGGAAAAGCGGCCCTCACAAGTGATAAGTCACGCGGTTCGGGGGATGCTTCCCAAAAACAGATTGGGTCGCAAAATGATTAAGAAACTAAAGGTTTATGGGGGGGCTAGCCACCCACACGAAGCGCAACAACCCCAACCATTGGATTTTTGAAATCCGGATATAGGAGTCTATAATGCCCGAAGTCTACTACGGAACAGGAAGACGAAAAACAGCTGTGGCCAGAACCTGGTTAAAACCGGGTATGGGGAATATCATAATCAATAAACGCAACATCGATGATTATTTTAGCAGAGAAACGGCCAAGATGATCGTCGAACAGCCGCTCGTACTGACCGACACGCGGGGCAGTTTTGACATTGATGTCAATGTCGCCGGGGGTGGCGCTTCCGGGCAAGCAGCAGCTATTCGGCATGGAATAACCAGGGCGCTACTCCATGTAAACCCCGAATTCAGGTCAACCTTGAAGAAGGTGGGCTTCGTTACGCGGGACCCGAGAAACAAAGAAAGAAAGAAATACGGACAGAAGGGTGCCCGGGCCCGTTTCCAGTATTCAAAACGTTAAGAGCGGAGACATTTAGGGTCGGGGAAGGCCGTCCGGGTATGGTCTCACCCAAAAGAAACGCAACGTGTTTGCCGGCCGGAGGGAGTGATTCTCTCTTTTTGGACTTCACGTTAGGGAGGAAAAGCTATCGTGGCGAAGGAAGAACCTATCGAAGTCAGCGGGAAAGTCATACAGGACATGTCCCACGGAACGTATAAGGTGGAGCTTGAAAACAAGCATCAAATTTTAGCACATCCTTGTGGAAAAATGCGGAAGTACTCTATAAAGATTCTGCCAGGCGACATGGTTACTGTAGAGCTCTCGCCCTATGATCTAACCCGTGGAAGAATCACCTACCGGTACAGCGGTCGCTAAGACCAGCGTTGCCCACCCAGAGACATATCACCGTGTCATGTTGAATGATTTGACTTCCTTCGCAACTCGGCATACCGGTTACCTCGCATCCTAGTTACTGCAAGTAGCGGGCTTTTCGAGGCGTCTGAAGGAAATCCGGCATCCTAACCCTATCCCACAAGTCCTTTTCCAAGAATATCGGAGGATGAATATGGGCATTACGGCAGCAGTCATCGGAGCAACGGGATACGCAGGTGCGGAGCTGGTAAGACTTCTATCCGGCCATCCTCAAGTTCGATTAACGTCCCTGGTCTCTCGGCAATATGCAGGACGACCCTTTTCGCAAGTCTATCCGGCCATGGCGGGAGTTGTGGACATATGTTGCGACGATTTTTCCCAGGCCTCGGCCACCATGACGGCAGACCTGGTATTCACCGCCCTACCCCACAAAGCCTCCATGGGCATAGTGCCGGCGTTACTCCGACAGGGCCATCGCGTGGTCGACCTCAGCGCCGATTTCCGCTTCAAGGATGTGGCACTGTATGAAGAATGGTACGATCATCATAGTGCAAAAGACCTGCTCCGGGAAAGCGTGTACGGACTTCCGGAGATCTACCGTGACGATATCGAAAAGGCGTCCCTGGTTGGAAACCCCGGCTGTTACCCCACCAGCGTCTTGCTTCCCCTATTGCCCTTCATCGGGCAGGAATTCGTGGACTCGGATAGTATCATCGCAGACGCGAAATCAGGCACCAGCGGTGCCGGACGATCCCCGAGCCTGACGACTCATTTTTGCGAGGTCAACGAGGCCTTCATGGCCTACAAGGTGGACGCACACAGGCATGCCCCGGAAATGGATGAAATCCTGAGTCTCGTTTCCGGAAAAGACATCCACATCACTTTTACGCCCCATTTGGTTCCCATGACACGGGGGATGTTGACGACGCTCTATATAGGCCTAAAGGCAGATGTCACTACGGAACAAATAATCACCCGGCTCGAATCTTTCTATGCCCAGGCACCTTTCGTTCGGATTTGCCCGGCCGGGACCACACCCAACACCCTACACGTAAAAGGGACCAACTACTGCAATATCGGTGTCAAAGTAACCCGACGGAACCAAAGGCTTATTCTTGTATCCGCTATAGACAATCTTGTAAAAGGAGCCGCCGGGCAGGCCGTACAAAACATGAATATCATGTGCGGGTTCCGGGAAACCGACGGTTTGGATCATGTCCCGTTCCCCGTATGATACCGGACGCGCAAACCGACCACAACGACTGGGGACCGAAACATCCATAAGGCAAGGCCCTTTGGCATTTAAGCAGGGCCGGAATCGTCCCTTATCTCATGCAGAAACGACTTAAGCTCCTCATTGAATATGACGGCACCCATTATCACGGGTGGCAACGTCAAAAAGACGCACCCACCATTCAAGGAACCATTGAAGCCGCCCTTGAGCAGATAACCGGTCAAAACCCCACCGTGATCGGATCAGGACGCACGGATAGCGGGGTACACGCCCAGAACCAAGTGGCCCATGTTTCCCTCGACACCCGACTCAACGGCGAGGCTTTAAAAAAAGGACTGAATAGCCTTACCCCTGCCGACATAGTCATCAAAGACTGCCGGGCGGTGGCAGATTCCTTTCATGCCAGATACGGCGTGTCCAGCAAGATTTATGATTATCATATTCTCAACCAGCCCACCCCTACGGCACTTTTTCGACGATTCACGTGGCACATCAGAAAAAAACTGGATATCGCCGCTATCCAGGAAGCCATGGACGTCCTCCGGGGAACCCATGATTTTTCTGCTTTTGAGGCCACCGGCAGTGAACGGTCCCATCCCATACGAACACTTTTCAATGCCTATGTTACCTCAATGAACCAAGGCAGTCACGTGATCCTCACCATGGAAGGCAACGGGTTTCTCCGATGTATGGTTCGGAATATCGTGGGAACGCTGGTAGAAGTGGGGGTAGGAAAAAGAACACCACACGCGTTTTTTGAAATCCTCGAGTCCGGAGATCGGTCCAGGGCCGGAGCAACCGCCCCGCCGCACGGGTTGTTTCTCCGAACGGTCAAATACGAGGGCGACCAATCCCCGGAAGACGCCCTGGTTACACTCTCTCCACCCTTCTGATAATGATATCATCATAAGCGGACATGATATCTCTTCTGCTGATCACACCCACGAGGTTGCGCGATCCAAACACGTCCACTACGGGTA
>CAZHHS010000179.1:0-2615 GCA_964532395.1 uncultured Desulfobacterales bacterium
CCCGTGACTTCATAGGGGATGGTTCGGTCGACCAAGGCCACATCTACCATGGTCTTCTTGGCATGTTCGACGCCTTTGCGAATCGCCTCAGGAACCTCGTTGGCCTTACCCAATCCATATCCCACTTTTCCATTTCCATCGCCAACGATAACAACCGCGCTGAAACTAAAACGACGCCCCCCTTTGACCACCTTGGCCGTCCGACTAATATGGACCACCTTATCGATCAATTGAATTTCTTGTGTCTCGTCTTCGATCAATCTATCCTCCCCCGTTAGAAATCAAGGCCCTGTTCCCGGGCGCCCGTCGCCACGGCCCGAACCCGGCCGTGATACAAAAAACCGTTTCGATCAAAAACCACCTTGGACACGCCCTTGTCCATGGCCCGTTGGGCCACTACTTTTCCTACCAGTTTCGCAGCTTCGACCTTTCCTTCCGCCGGCAACTGTTGGCGAACTTCTTCGTGAAGCGTTGATGCCGAGACCAGAGTATGACCGTCCGTATCAACGACCACCTGCGCATATATGTGGCGACCGCTCCTAAACACTGTCAGTCGAGGCCGTGTCTCCGTTCCAAAGATGTTCTTGCGAACCCGCCGCTTTCGCTTCAACCGTGCTTCCCGCTTCTTGTTTAGTGATCCCATCTGTTTTCTATCCTTGGTTCCCCTTCGTCCGGAAGTCATCCGACGAATCGTCGGAGCCCCATAACCAGAGACGCTTTATTTGGCACCCGCCTTACCGACTTTACGTCGAATTCGCTCCTCAGCGTATTTAATCCCTTTTCCCTTATATGGTTCCGGCTTTCTGAATCCCCTGATGGTCGCAGCGGTAGCACCCAACAACTCCTTATCGATACCCGTAAGGGTCAACCGATTCTTTTCCACTGAGGCGGCTATGCCCTGGGGGAGCGTGTACGTGACAGGCTGAGAATACCCGACAGCGAGCGTCAAGACGTCCCCTTGTAAGTCAACACGATAGCCCACCCCCACAACTTCCAGCACTCGCTGAAAGCCCTGAGCCACCCCGGTCACCATATTGGCAACCAGCGATCGGGTGAGCCCTTGCATGGCCACAACCTTTCGGTCATCGCTGAACGGAACCACGTGAATGGTCCCATCTGCCACACTGAGTTCCACATTCGGAGGTATGGGACGTGACAATTCCCCCTTTGGACCCTTTACAGCGACATTTCCTTTTTCAACGGAAATGGTGACACCATCCGGTACGGGAATCGGCTTCTTCCCTACTCGAGACATTGTTTTGTACTTCCTTTCTTTCCGGAGATCATCCGCCTACCATACGCTGCAAAGCAGCTCTCCACCCAGCTTCTGTTTCCGTGCCTCACGGTCGGCAAGAACCCCTTTGGACGTAGACAAAACAGCCACGCCCATACCGTTTAATACCCTGGGTATCTCGTCACTCCCCACGTATACCCGTCGTCCGGGTTTGCTCAACCGCTTGAGTCCGGTGATGACCGGCTGGTTTCCTTCATAATATTTCAGGTAGATCCTCAACACCCCATGAGGCTGGTCTTTGAGCACCTTATAATTCTTGATATATCCTTCTTCCTTGAGAATCTTGGCAAGACTCACCTTCATTTTTGACGTAGGCACGTCGACCCGCGTGTGCTTGACCATGTGCCCATTTCTGATTCGCGTCAACATATCCGCCAACGGATCACTTACTGGCATCACCTATCTCCTTCTCGGGTAACAACTAACGACACCGAATAACCACCAAAAGGGGCCCAAGTAGTCCGCTTTTTGGTGCGGGTCCCGGCACAAACCTCTTTATTCCCACCTTGGACAAACCAACCCCTACCAGCTTGACTTGACTACCCCGGGCAACTGTCCCTTCAACGCCAAGCTCCTAAAACATATGCGACAAATACCGAACTTCCGGAGAAAACCTCTCGTTCGACCACACAAAGGACACCTGGAATACGCTCGACTGGAAAACTTCGGTTTTCGTTTTGCCTTTATTCTCAGCGCTTTTCTGGCCACTGACTTCCTCCTTACCCTAGTCCTTGAAAGGCATTCCCATGAGTTTTAGCAATTCTTTTCCCTCTTCATCCGTCTCCGCCGTGGTCACAACGGTTACATTCAGACCTTTTATCCGGTTGATCTTGTCATAGTCGATTTCCGGAAATATAATCTGTTCTTTAATGCCGATAGAGTAATTCCCGCGACCATCGAAACACTTTCCGGAAACCCCACGAAAATCTCTTACCCGGGGCAGGGCCACATTCACGAGTCGCGTAAACATGTCGTACATCCGATTTCCCCGCAGCGTCACTGAACATCCGATGGGCATACCCGCCCTTAATTTGAAAGAGGCAATCGACTTGCGCGCCCGTCTGACAACGGGTTTTTGGCCTGCGATCAGGGTTAGCTCCTCCACGGCCGCATCCAGGAGCTTAATGTCCTGTATGGCCGCGCCCAGCCCCATATTCAACACAATCTTGTTCAATTTTGGGACTTGCATCGGATTCTTGTAGCCGAATCGGTCTACCAACTTCGGCACAATTTCTTGATTGTAATATGTTTTCAAATTAGACATCGCCACCCTCGACCTCCCACCGAATTGTC
The DNA here is from genome assembly GCA_964532395.1 of uncultured Desulfobacterales bacterium. Classification (GTDB taxonomy): domain Bacteria; phylum Desulfobacterota; class Desulfobacteria; order Desulfobacterales. The sequence goes on from CAZHHS010000179.1 coordinate 2,588, forward strand.
CCCCTGCATTCGGCGGACGGGAAAACCC
>CAZHHS010000179.1:2625-4439 GCA_964532395.1 uncultured Desulfobacterales bacterium
CTTATCTGTGAACGTTTATTTGTCGATTATCTCTCCGCACTTGCCACACACCCGCACCCGTCTGCCGTCTTCGAGTTGTTGAATCTTGATTCGGATGGGATTGATACACTTGTCACATACAAGCATGAGGTTGGACAAATGGATCGGGGCTTCCTTCTCGACGATCCCCCCCTGTCGGGACTGGGCCCCCGGCTTCGTATGACGCTTGACGAAATTCACGTTTTCCACAACCGCTCGACCCCTGCCGTGAAGCACTTTCAGGACCTTGCCCATCTTGCCTTTTTCTTTACCGGCGATAACCTTGACCTTGTCATCTTTTTTGATACGGCATCTCTTGCCTGCCATTGATATCTCCCCTCAAAAAAGCGCCCGCTTCCAGACTGCGAAGACCTCGGCGCTTTCGTACGTCTACCATCCGATCAGAGTACTTCCGGCGCCAGCGAAATAATCTTCATAAACTTCCTTGCCCGAAGTTCACGGGCCACAGGCCCAAATATGCGGGTACCGATGGGTTCCCTATTCTGGTTGATCAACACCGCGGAATTGTCGTCAAACCGAATATAGGAGCCATCTGGACGACGTAGTTCCTTTTTACTCCGCACCACAACGGCCCGCATAATGTCCCCTTTTTTTACCTTGGCGTGGGGAATGGCCTCTTTTACCGTAACGACAATGATATCACCGATTCTCGCATACCGACGCTTCGAACCACCCAAAACCCGAACACAATAGAGCTTTTTCGCGCCGGAATTATCTGCAACCTGTAACTTGCTCTCCGCCTGTATCATCGGCCCCTATTCCCTTTATACCGCCTTTTCTATTATCTCAGTGACCCGCCATCGCTTGGTCTTACTTGTAGGCCGGGTCTCCGACAATATCACCTTATCCCCGATACCGCACCGGTTGTCTTCATCATGAGCCACAAACTTGGACCGCCGCCTCACAAATTTCTTGTAGACCTCGTGCTTGACCATACGGTCCATGGTCACCACAACCGTTTTATTCATCTTATTGCTGACAACTCTACCCGTTCGTTTCTTCCTTGATCCGCGATCTTTCATTCCTGACCCCAACCCTTATGACCCCACTTGACGGTCGGCGCGATAACTTGCCGACTCAAATAAATGAACCTTAGAATATCGCTTGCCTCCGCTACCCATCCAAAATAGGTGCTGCAAACACCTTCATCAGCTCTCACGGTCCGACTGAACCTCCAGTTCTCTAAGAACCGTCTTAATCCGGGCGATATCACGCTTCACCTCGCCAAGCCGCATTGTATTCTCGAGCTGGCCGGTACCATGTTGAAATCGGAGGTTGAATTGCTCTTCTGTTACCTCACCCAATTTTTCCCGGAGTTCTTCCGCACTCAAATCTCTAATCTCACTGGCTTTCATGAAAACTCACCACCTCGCACAATGACCCGGGTCTTAAAGGGCAGTTTATGGGCAGCGAGAACCAAGGCCTCTCTTGCCAATTCGGGACTCACCCCCGACATTTCGTAAAGAATCAATCCCGGCCTGATAACGGCCACCCATCCTTCCGGCGCACCTTTCCCTTTTCCCATCCGGGTTTCAGCAGGTTTCTTTGTAAAAGGCTTGTCCGGAAACGCCCGAATCCATATCTTGCCGCCGCGCTTCACATGGCGAGTCATAGCAATACGGGCGGCCTCAATCTGCTGCGCCGTCATCCGTCCACACTCAACAGCCTGCAGACCGAACTCCCCAAAATTGAGCGACGATCCCCGGTAGGCAACCCCTCGCATCCTGCCTTTTTGTTGTTTGCGATATTTGACTTTTTTCGGACTTAACATTTGT
>CAZHHS010000180.1:0-4429 GCA_964532395.1 uncultured Desulfobacterales bacterium
GCGCAATCCCCCAATTCCTCAATCCCTAAATCCCTCAATTCCTAAATCCCTCAATCCCTAAATCCACAATTCCCCAACCCCCCAATTCCTCTTCAAACCTTCCAACACCTCACCCAATGGCCCTCACCAACCTCACGAAATCCAATGGCGTCCTCCCGGCATCGATCTTCCACCAGGGGACACCGTCCCTGAAATTTGCATCCCGGCGGCGGGTCAAACGGGCTCGGGACATCCCCGGACAAGGGGGTCCAATCCTCCGTCCGGGCGTCCCGGCGCCCCCGGGGTACGGCCGCAAGGAGGGCCAAGGTATACGGATGCATGGGGGTTTCGAAAAGCGCTTCCACCGGGGCGTATTCCATGATCTGACCCAGATACATGACGGCCACATGGTCGCTGATATAGCCGACCACGTTCAGGTCGTGGGAAATGAAGATATACCCGAGGTTCAACCCTTCCTGGAGTTCCTGAAACAGATTGATGATCTGCGCCTGAATGGATACATCCAGCGCCGATATCGGCTCATCACATATGATCAGCGAGGGGGACACACTGAGGGCCCGGGCGATGCCGATGCGCTGACGTTGTCCGCCGCTGAACTGATGGGGGTACCGGTCGGCGGCCTCCCAACCGATACCGACCATTTGCAAGAGTTCTTTCAGCCGCTCCTGACGGGCCTTTCGGTCGGTCATGCCGATGACCCGAAGCCCCTCTTCGACCGAGCCCCCGACCGTCATCCGCGGGTTCAGCGACCCGAAGGGATCCTGAAACACGATCTGCATTTCCCGACGCAAGGCCGTCATCTCGGCCCCTTGGAGGTCGGTGATATCTCGGTCCTCGTAAAAGATCTTCCCCCCGTCGGCTTCCAAAAGCCTCAAGACGACTCGGCCGACGGTAGATTTTCCGCAGCCGCTTTCTCCCACCAGGCCCAACGTTTTGCCCCTCTCCACGGCCAAATCCACACCATCGACGGCCTTGACCCACCCGACCACCTTACGCAAAAAGCCCCGGTATACGGGAAAGTACTTACGCAGGTTTTCCACATGCAAGAGCATTCCGACGATCCCTCAGAGCACCCTCCCGTGGACAAATTATTACGGGAAGGGTCGGATTTTCTTTACAAAACGATCCAGTCTCTTCTATGCATAATGAAACAAAGAATCAAGAACAAAGAAAATAGGGGTCTTCTCCAACTTATTTGGAGAAGAGGGTCCGAGGATCCCCCGATGACGGGATCTGCGACAAGGGGTCAAGGAGTCAAGGGCTTGTTCGAAAAAGGAAACCGGCCATCGGATATTCAGGGAAATACCCGGGTTTTGGACCGAAATTTGCTTGTAACGACTATAACTACTATCGGACGCACCATGTCCCTGGAGAAGCCCAAACAACGGACCAGCAACGAACTCAGCCTTACAGCCCATTTTAACGTTTAAAAACAAGGGATACAGCATGAACGATCTTCCAAACCATCATCCGGAATTCCCGGGGGAACAAGCGGCACCGGAGACAAACGCCACGGAAGGACCGGACGTCGCGGAAAAGAAGCGGGCCGGACGGGAAAAGAAACACTTTACCCAATTCATCTTTCGCGACTGGTGTAAGTCCTGCGGCATCTGCAGCGCTTTTTGCCCCAAAGGGGTCATCGGGAAAAGCGACACCGGTACCCCCGTTATCGAACATCCCGACGCCTGTATCGGGTGCCGGTTTTGCGAACTCCACTGTCCCGACTTTGCCATTACCATCCGCGAAAAGAACGGGGAACCAACGAGAAACGGCACATGAGTAAAAAGAAATCCCAAAATCGGCTGCTTTTGCAAGGTAACGAAGCCATCGTGGAAGGGGCTTTGGCGGCGGGGTGTCGCTTTTTTGCGGGCTACCCCATTACGCCCGCTTCGGAGATCAGCGAAGCCCTGTCGGTTAAACTTCCCCGGTTGGGGGGCACCTTCATTCAGATGGAGGACGAACTCGCCAGCATGGGAGCGGTGGTCGGTGCCTCTTTAAGCGGAGTAAAAAGTATGACCGCCACCAGCGGCCCCGGATTTTCCCTGATGCAGGAAAATCTGGGCTTTGCCTGCATCGCGGAAGTTCCCTGTGTGGTCGTGAATGTCATGCGGGGCGGGCCCAGCACTGGGCTTCCGACCAGTCCGGCACAAGGGGATGTCATGCAGGCCAGATGGGGAACCCACGGCGACCACCCGATCATTGTGCTCTCTGTTTCGACGGCACTGGAGTGTTTCGAGATTACGGTTCGGGCGTTTAACCTGTCGGAAAAATACCGGGTCCCCGTCATTGTCTTGGCGGACGAAGTGGTTGCCCATACCCGGGAAACGGTGTCACTGCCGGAACCCGACAGTATGGAAATCATCGACCGAACGCCGCCGAGTGTGCCACCCGAGTGGTATACCCCATACGCCGAAAACAGTCGGGGGGTCCCGCCCATGTCCGCATTTGGAGAAGGCTTTCGGCATCATGTGACCGGCCTCGTCCACGACGTACGGGGATTCCCGACCCAGACCCCCCATGAAGTGGACGCCTTTATCAGGCGCCTCTTCCGTAAGGTCACCCAGGGATTTCCGGAAATCCAGATGACCCGGTCCTACCGGCTCGAAGACGCCACGGTGGCGGTCATCGCCTACGGGTCGGTGGCCAGGTCGGCGCAACGGGCCGTCATCGAGGCGAGAAACGAGGGCGTCAAGGCCGGTCTACTCCAGTTGACGACCCTGTTTCCCTTTCCCAGGCGTATTGTGGAACCGGTTTTAAAACAGTGTGATCTGGTGGTGGTACCGGAGATGAACATCGGTCAGATCAGCCGTGAGGTAAAACGGGTCAATCAGTTCGGCACGCATGTGGAAAAATACAACAAAGTCGACGGCCGGCTCATTACTCCGGATGAGATACGGCGCAAGCTGATGGGAAGTTAACCAAGATGCCAAAAGAAGTCACCAAGCTCATCCATAAGTATTTGCGACACGACAAACGGTTTCCCCATGTCTGGTGCCCCGGCTGCGGCAACGGGATCGTATTGGGCGCCCTTATCCGGGCCATTGACCGAATCGGACTGACCAAGGACGAAATCGTCCTCGCCTCGGGAATCGGCTGTTCGGGCCGAATGAACGTCTATGTCGACTTCAACACCATTCACACCACCCATGGACGGGCCTTGACCTTTGCTACCGGCATAAAACTGGCCAATCCGTCCTTAACGGTTATCTCGGTTATGGGCGATGGCGACGCCACCGCCATCGGGGGCAACCATTTGATTCATGCGGCCCGGAGAAACTTAAACCTGACGGCCATCATCATTAACAACCAGGTATACGGCATGACCGGGGGACAGTATTCCCCGACCACCCCGTATGGCTCGATTGCCAGCACCTCGATTCACGGCAATATCGAACATGCCTTTTCCATCGCGGAACTCACGGCAACGGCCGGGGCGGCCTTCGTAGGGAGAGGCACGGTGTACCACGCCAAACTGCTGGACAGGCTGATTGAAAAGGCGATCCTGAAACGGGGGTTCAGCGTGGTGGAAATCATGTCCAACTGCCACATCCAGTACGGCCGACGGAACAAGATGGGAAATCCGGTAAAAATGTTGGAGTGGTTCCGGGACCACGCCGTGACCATAGAAAAGGCGGCGGACATGTCTCCGGAAAATCTGGAGGATAAGTTCACCATTGGTATTTTGGCGGACCTGGAAAAGCCGGTTTACACCGCAGAATATCAGAAGATCCGGGACCGGAGTGCCCACCCCAATCCGGCGAACTAAGAATAGCGCTACCGAGTGGCGGAAACCCCGTTTCTTGTGAGGGGCAAACGGCAAGGAAGAGACAATGCTTACCACCGATCGTTACGAAATGCGTTTCAGTGGCTCAGGCGGTCAAGGCATCATTACGGCGGCCATTGTACTGGCCGAAGCAGTGGCCACCAAGACCAAAAACTACGTGAGCCAAACACAAAGCTACGGCCCTGAGGCCCGTGGGGGCACAAGCAAGGCGGAAGTCGTCGTCAGCGGGTCTCCCATCGACTATCCGAAGGCCATCCAGCTCGACCTGCTGCTGGCCATGAATCAGGCGTCCTGCGACGCCTACTTTGCGGACCTTAAAGCCGACGGCCTGCTGGTAACGGATGCCACCCTCGTGGATCAGGTCCCGACGGCCCGAGTGGTGGCCATTCCCTTTACGCAGATCGCCGTATCGCAAGCAGGCAAGGCGCTTGTGGCCAATATGGCGGCCCTGGGCGCCGTCGTTCACCTTACCCAGATCGTTTCTCCCAAGGCCATGGAATCCGCCCTATTGGCACGGGTTCCCAAAGGCACCGAAGAAATGAACGCCAAAGCCTATCGTGCGGGAGCGCGGGCCGCCAAAAAGTTCGACCTCGATCAACTACCACCGACCGTCACACCGGAAGATGAAGAAGTCTGATAATTCTC
>CAZHHS010000181.1:0-4410 GCA_964532395.1 uncultured Desulfobacterales bacterium
TTAGCGTACGTCGCAGTGACGAGGGATGCAGCGCAACGCAGATATTGGACTTTTTCCGACGCCATCAAGTTTGTCGGCAAACAGAGCGGCTACGGTATCACATACCAGCAATCCCTTTCGTGTCAGTGCCATCCGTCCCTGCCGCCTGTCCAACAGGTCCTGTGACAACAACTGGTCCAAGAGGTCCCCAAAATAGCGGTCAAAATTTAGCCCGTATCGATTCTCGAAGACGGTGGTGTCAATGCCGGCCGAGGTTCTTAAGCCCAAAAATATGGTTTCCAGCATCAGCTGGCCGACGTCCAAGTCTTCTTGTCCGCCGGTGGGCAAACGGTTGGTTTCCAAGGTGGCCAGATAGGCTTCGAGGGTTGCGTGGTTCCACCAACGCCGAGGTTCAACAAACGAGTGTGCCGATGGCCCAAAGCCCACATAGGGTCGGTGAAACCAGTATTTTTGATTGTGCTTGGAACGATACCTTTTTCCTCTGGAAAAATTGGATACCTCGTAATGGTGATAGCCCCGGTCGGTAAGTAGATAAATGGTCTCTTCAAATAAGTGCCCCACCGTATCTGGGTCGAGGGGGGTGACGCGACCATTTTGCCGACGCCTGAAAAACGGCGTGTTCGGCTCAAAGGAGAGCATGTAACACGACAGGTGTTCCGGCCCGAAATCGAGCGCCCTGTCGAGGTCCAACTGCCAATCTTGGACGGATTGACCGGGAAGTCCGTATATAAGGTCCATGCCCAAGTTGGTCACGCCACAGTGTCGCAGGGTCTCCAGGGTTTGACACGCCTCTTGGGCGGAATGGATTCGTCCCAGAAACCCCAAATTGTCGTCGTCGAAGGACTGAACGCCGACGTTGACCCGATTGACGCCTGCGTTCAGTATGCCGTCAATAAATTCGAACGATACCGTTCCCGGGTTGACTTCGATGGTGGTTTCCACTGCTTCCGCGAACTCAAAGGTTTTCTGCGCACACTCTATGAGCCGTTGTACCTGTTGCCCCGTCAACAGAGACGGGGTTCCGCCTCCGATATACAAGGTGTCAAATGTATGGGGTTGCGGCGATGATAAGCGGATTTCCTTGTGCAGGGCCTTTAGAAAGTCCGTTATGCTAGTCACATTCTCAACCGAATAAAAATTGCAGTAAGGGCATTTTTTGATGCAAAAGGGCACATGAATGTAAAGGCCTGCGGGCGGGAGGGTGGTCCGGTTTTCCGGTTGAAATCTCGATGCATCTCCATTAAATTGACGACCATTCATGATAAAATCCTATTGAATCCTATTGGAAACCGGCGTGTTTGACAATGATACGGGAACGCTTTTTTAAAAAAAGCTGGGTAAGTGAGTATGAACATTCTCCTAACCAACGATGACGGCATTCATGCCGAAGGGCTTTGGGCAGTCGAACGGGTCCTTTCACAGGATCACCGGGTGTGTGTCGTTGCACCGGATAAGGAGCGTAGCGCCATTGGGCACAGCATTACCCTGCTCAATCCCCTGCGAGTCAGCGAGGTACAGACAAACGGGGGGTGCGGATATGCCGTAACCGGCACACCTGCGGACTGCGTGAAACTGGCCATCGTGGAAATCCTGGACGCTTCCCCCGACCTGGTCGTATCCGGTATCAACCCCGGTGTTAACGTGGGTATCAATCTGAATTACTCGGGAACCGTGTCGGCGGCCAAGGAAGCCGCCCTTCTGGGTGTGCCGGCGCTTGCAGTTTCAAAAGACCCCCCGTTTGGCGTGGCATACGATTTCGCGGCGCGCTTTGTCCGTGATCTGGTTGATAAGCTGGCCGAAAATCGTTTGGCTCCGAATACCTTTTTGAACGTCAACATACCGGGGTGTCCTCAGGACCGGATCAAAGGGGTTCGGATTACCCGACAAGGGACAGCGCCCTTGGTGTCTGAGCAGGGGGGATTCCAGAAGCGTCGCGATCCGAGGAATCAGGTTTACTACTGGCAGGGAATAGAAAGACAGGCGTTTGAAACGCAGGCCGATAGTGACGGCGCCGCCTTGGGTGAAGACTGGATTTCCATTACCCCCGTGAAATGCGATATGACCGATCACGATGCCATACAGACTTTGCAACGCTGGAAGATTGATCAAATCGCAAAAAGTCACTTTTCGGATGGCTAAGTAAAAAGTTCAAGATCAAGGCGCCGCAAAGCCCGAGGAATGAGGCGTACTTAGCGTACGTCGCAGTGACGAGGGGTGCAGCGCAACGCAGATATTGGACTTTTTGCGACGCCATCAAGATTGAATTGACCGAGTTATGAAGACGGACGAAGACCTTAAGCGAACACTGGGACGGATAGATAAGAAGGGATACAAGGCATACAAGGATATTCAGGGTGCGTATGCATTTAACCGATATCGCCTGATGATCGATCATGTGCAGGGAGATCCGTTTGCCGCACCCAGTCGGGTCCGTGTCAGGGTGGACAGGGCGGATTCCGGCTTTTTGCCGGATACGACGTCGAGCAAAAGCCGGACCGTTGCTTTGTGCGACTTTCTGACGCGACGGTTTTTCACGGCTTGCAAAAAGAAAGCCCGGGGCAATCGGGGTACCGGAAAAAGCGGGCTTATTACCATCGACCGCCCGGGGCAGGAGGTCCTGGAGCGCAGTTCGATGGTGGTCAACGATGAATGTGTCGAAGCCCGGTTTTGGGTTGGTCTGCCCGCTCGAGGTCGTCGGATTTCGGGAAGAGATGCCCAAGTGATGTTGCTTGAAGAACTTCCGGCGATTGTCCAAAACGCACTTTTTGCTCACCAGATCGACCGTGGCGATCTTTATCGGCATATCCGACTGGCGGAAGATGCCGATGCACTGCGAGATCGGTTGGGGCGCATGGGGTTGATTGCGTTTGTGGCCGATGGCGCCTTGCTGCCCCGGGCAAGCGGTATTGACCCTCGGCCGTTGAACGAAGCCAAGGCAGTGCCGTTTTCGTCTCCCCCCGAATACCAAGTGAAAGTGGCGTTGCCCAATCGGGGCGAGGTGTCCGGTATGGGCATTCCCAAGGGCGTGACGTTGATCGTCGGGGGTGGGTATCACGGCAAGTCTACTTTGCTGAACGCTATCGAACTGGGGATCTATAATCACATTCACAAAGACGGCCGGGAACTTTGTGTTACCAATCCCCGGACCGTAAAGATCCGGGCGTCGGACGGCAGAAACATTGAGAAGACGGATATATCTCCTTTCATCAACAATTTGCCTCTTTCCAAAGATACGACGGCGTTCTCGACCGAAAATGCCAGCGGAAGCACTTCGCAAGCGGCGAACATCTCCGAGGCTCTGGAAGCAGGCGGTGACGTTCTGCTGCTCGACGAGGATACCTCGGCGACCAATTTCATGATTCGCGACTATCGAATGCAGCGGCTCGTATCCAAAGACAAAGAACCCATAACGCCGTTTTTGGATAAAGTGAGGCAATTATATGAAGAGAAGGGCGTTTCCACGGTCCTGGTGATGGGCGGATCGGGTGATTATTTCAGTGTGGCCGATCACGTCATTCAATTGGCCGACTATAAGGCGGCGGATGTAACCGCGAAAGCCCATGATATCTCCCGAGATGCCGCAACGAACAGGGTTTCGGAAGGAGGCGGGGTTTTCGGGGAAATCCGCCATCGTGCGCCGATCGCAGGCAGCTTTGATCCCTACCGGGGCAATCAGCGTATCAAGGTGGGCGCCAGAGGAGTCCATGAAATCATGTTCGGCCGGACGGACATCGACCTGTTGGATGTGGAACAGTTGGTTGACCCGTCACAGACCAACGCCATCGCCCAGGCTATCCACTATGCCGTTCGGTACATGGACGGAGAGCGTACGCTCAAAGACGTAGTTTTGCAGGTAATCGAGGATGTCGACAATCGCGGTCTCGACGTCCTCGTACCCTATAGCGTGGGCAATCTTGCCCGCTTCCGGGCGTTGGATCTGGCGGCTGCCATAAACCGAATGCGGACGCTTCAGGTAAACCCCGGGCCGTAGGGCTCGCGAAAAAATGACTTTACCTGAAGTTTCGCACCCGGTACAAGGCTTTTCGCCCGATGCGGGAAGCAACTCCGCTTCACTCAGGCCTACAATTCCGTCAGGCGGTTCCCGAAAGGCAGGTGGACTCTATCCGTGTAGGCCCTCGTTCAACGAAATTCCTTCCCGCATCTTCCTGCATGTTGGCGGCTGTAGACTCCCGCGTTGCTCCCTGCAGGCCGGCGAATTTCCACAGGGCAAGGGGTGCCGGCCGTATGCATGACGCTTTGATTCCGATGTTCGGGTGTCTATTCTCCGGGCGCGTATTTGAAGGATAGCTTGACCCTGGCTCGATATTTGAGCACCTTACCGTCTTCCAGTTGCATATCCAGCTTGGATATCTCCGCAATGCGCAGATCGCGCAGGGACTTTCCCGCCTG
>CAZHHS010000182.1:0-4338 GCA_964532395.1 uncultured Desulfobacterales bacterium
GTGACCGTAAATCGCTTTTCATCTTCCTGCCGATCATATCCGATCGTCGTATTCGCCGGTATCACATTTTCCTTGTCAATTATGGCCTTCATTATTTTACAATGCCGGCCGATCTCTACATCGGACATGACCACCGACTCCCGGACATCCGCCCAGCTTCTGACCATGACATTATAGGAAAGCACCGAATTCTTCACCATCCCCCCGCTGATTATGGTCCCGTGTGACACGATGGAATCGACACACATGCCCATCCGTCCACCGTCGCGATCACTGAACACGGTTTTTATCGGCGGATACGGCGCCTGAAAGGTTCGCAGCGGCCACTTGCTCCCGTAAAGGTTAAAGGCCGGGGCCACGCCGGTCAGGTCCATATTGGCGTTCCAGTAAGCGTCGAGGTCTCCCACGTCTCTCCAGTAAGCAGAATCGTGGGTTCGAGGCTCCAAACGGCGGTGGCGGCGTCCATCTTCACCAAAGACATAGACGAAATCTTCGATTCGGTTTTCCTCCCTGTAGGGAAACGCATACAACGTGTGTTCGTCGATGGCCTCCGGCACGATGTGCTTTCCAAAATCCTCTTTTGACGACCGTTGCAGCAGTTTTGACAACACCGATGGTTTAAACAGGTAAATCCCCATGGAAGCCAGGGCCCGATTAGGATTGTCCGGCATTCCGGAAGCGTCGGCCGGCTTTTCCTGAAATCCAACGATACGATAATCCGGCGTGACCTGGAGAATGCCGAAACGATGGGCTTCAGAGATCGGCACCTCCATTACGGGCACTGTGACGTCTGCATCCTTTTCCTCGTGATATCTCTGAAGCCGGCTATAGTCCATTTTGTAGACGTGGTCACCGGAAAGGATCAGAACGTGCTGGGGTGATTCCCGCTCGATGAGATAAAGGTTCTGACGGACCGAGTCGGCCGTGCCTTGATACCATTGCTCACCGGTTCGCATCTGGGGTGGCACGATCCGGAGATAGTGTCCCAGAGCGTAGCTGAAGATGTTCCAGCCCGCCTCCAGGTGCTCTACCAGGGACTGGGCCTTATATTGGGGCAATACGATGATCTTGTAGATATTCGAATTGACACAATTGCTCAATGTCACATCAATAATACGATAGATACCGCCAAACGGCACTGCGGGTTTGGACCGATCCCGGGTCAGCGGATGAAGACGCTCTCCCTTACCCCCGGCCATGATCATGGCAATGACATCTCTCATAATAGACCCCCCAAAACTTTTCCCTTTTACGCTACTTCCTTCATACGCCGATGTTCGAATAGCGTAAATACAGTAAATACCCTATTCACGACACATATTTTGATTGGGGTCCCTATTTCGGAAGTCGGCTATCTGTAAAGCGCCCGTAGAGAAAAAACAGGTGGGAAACCATCATGACTTGGCGGAACATTGAAACGTCGATCTATTTAGAGATGCCGGGCCGACATAAACGGCCCGGACCGTATCCCAGCAGTGTCTACCTACATCTTGAGGCCGTTGCCGTTTAGTTTTATACAATCCGCTCTCCAGAGGCACTCTTCTTCCTGACAATTGTAAACCCGTTGCGTACCAAAGCAGGGGATATTCCGTTCCGCTCCCTGAATGGCATGAATCAGCTCCATTTTCTTCATCCGATAGGGTTTGAGACCCAACCCTTTGGCCATTTTTTGAATCTCTTGAAATCTCATTGTCACCTCCATTTTGAGTAATGCACCTTCAACTCCGACAGCCCTCATCATATGGGCATTCTCCCGGTCTTGATCCGTAAATTCTTTGCGGCTGTTTATGGTTCCGAGTCAAGACGCCACGTGGCAAAAACGGCGGTTCCTTCACCCGGCTTGGACCAAATGGAAAACGCCCCCCCCGATACCTCCGTACGTTCCTTCATGGATTCCAATCCCATGCCTTTACCGGAACCATTTTGGGGATTCAACACGGTCTCCGGATCAAAGCCCTGGCCGTTATCTTTGAGACAAAACTCCAGGTTACTGTTTTTCCGCATCAACGAGACCTCTACCTCGGTAGCCCCGCTGTACTTTCCGGCATTGTTCAACGCTTCCTGCAAAATGCGATAAACAGCGATCTTGAGCCGCTTGGGAATCTCGTTCTCGTCGACGTCTATCTCTTTGATCGCCTCCAGTCCCGGATAATGCCCGGAAAACTGTCGAATCAATCCATCGATGCTCGGGATCAATCCCAGGTCTTCCAACTGGGAGGGCCAAAGATTGCGAGAGATTCGCCGGGTCTCCTCGATGGCCTCCTTGACCTCGGATAGCACGTCCTCCAGGCTAATGCCCCCGGACGGGGCCTCTTCCATCTCCCCTAACTTCTTCTCCACCCCATATTTGATCGCCGAAAGCTTCCCGGCGATACTGTCGTGGAGCTCCCGGGCCACCCGCTTTCGCTCATCTTCCTGGGCATCCACCAACTTGGCGGACAACCCCTTGAGGTCGCTTTCTTTCTGTAATAACTCCCGCTCCGTTTGCTTGCGCTCGGCAATCTCCTCATGGAGGGATTTATTGGCTTCCATCAGTTCAATGGTCCGCTCCCTGACCAAGCGCTCCAGACGTTGTTTCATTTTCGTTGTCTGGTCCCGCTGCCGCTTCTGATCGGTGATATCCTGAACGATACCGGCCATACGAACCACATTCCCCTGACTGTCCCGGATCACATCCCCCGTCTCCAGGACCCAACACACGGAACCGTCCGGCTTGACGACGCGATGTTCGATACAAAAGTCCCGCCCGGCTTCCACACACTTCGTTACCGACGCGGCAACCCCTTCCCGATCTTCCGGGTGTACACAATCCAGAAACGCATCGTAGGTCCGATCAAACTCTCCGGGGAAAAACCCGAAAATCGATTCGGTGATCTCAGACCACCAGAGACGACCCGTGGCCGTGTCCCACTCCCAGGTGCCGATACCTGCTTTTCGCAAGGCAACCGTATAGATCTCATTTTTCTTCCCCAATGCTTCTCCCGCCTCCTCCACGTCTTCCACTTTCACCACTACCGTCCGCAAGAGCGTGGCATCCCTTTCTTGGCCCAGTATCGGATGGCTCTCTATCTTCACCGGCAAAGACACGCTGTTATTATTGGTGAGCAATCTCAGCTGACAGCTGCGCCGCGTGTTCGCCCTGGAGGTTTCGGCACAGTAAGCGGAGAAAAGCCCACGATCAGACGGGTCGACAAAGTCGGCCAAGGACCGATTATTCAACCGGATCTCATCAAGACCGAAGAGATTCGAATCTATAATGTCCGCCGTCAGGATTTGCCCTTTGCCGTCCAGTGTAAAATAGGCCCCTGCGACGTACTCGTTCCGCGTTTCCATGTCTCATCCCTCCCTGGCACATAAGCAAAAAATCACTCTGTAAAAAGCTTCTTCGCCGAGCGCGTTGGAGTAAAGGTAATACTAATTATAAAATAATAGTGTTCCGATCCGACCCAGTCAACCCTGTCTCTACGGAAACCGAGCAGCCGATTATTCCGGACCCAACCATTCACAAAACCGGCTATTTTCCGGCGCAATCAGATCCGCTTTATCCCCGGTAAAAACCAGTTGAAGGGACAACCGTTTCAAACGATACAAATTCTTTTGAAAGGTATCTGCGCCGAAGTCGTAGACTCGTCGCACATATCTGGTATCCACCAGCACCCGGTTTATTCCTCTCGTATCCGTGCCCAGCAGATGGAGAAGCTCGTCGGCGGAGGTACCGTCGAAATCACCGGTCAATTTCAATTCCATGGTCTGCTGTTTGCGACGGGTTGAAATCCTGAAGTTCGATGCCATATGCCTTTCTCCTTCCCCCCGCGTTCACACAGAGTTCACACCGCCGGTTCGTAATCGTAGGCCGACGCTACCTTTCCGCCGGCCGTTCGAGACCGATACCCGGTGAATCGCAGCCCGATCAGGGACCGGCTGATAGCCTTTTTCAGTGGATCGAGGTCCATACTCTTGACGATGTAGTCATCGGCTTCTTTCAAGCGCGCGTCATCCATAAATGTATCGTAGGCGGTAAAAATAATAACCGGCATTTTCGGATATCTCTTTTTGACGGAACGGAGAAGCTTCCATCCTTCGGATCCATCCAGATAAAGGTCCAAAACAACCAAATCCACATCCCATTTCTCAAGCATGAGACCAACCGACCGTGCATCCGGTGCGGTTACCACGTCATACCCTTCATCAACCAATTCGTCACAGATCAATTGGCGCACGCAAAGCTGATCATCGACTACCAGGACCCTTGCCATAACCCCCTCCCTTCACCTCGTGCGGACGTTGACATGACTGATTTGCACCGACTTCACAGCCCCGTTCTTCATCCGGCTCTTC
>CAZHHS010000183.1:0-4329 GCA_964532395.1 uncultured Desulfobacterales bacterium
AAATTGACGGGCGGAACGCCTCCCTTTTGATAGTCGATCAGGATATAGTCCTGGGCTCCCACCTGTTCCCATATTTTCGGATCCATTGCTTTCGGTATTCCCGCATATCCTCTAAATGTCAGCGGGAAATCATCCAAGTCCTTTTGCAGGGGGACGGGCGGCACCTCGCCCAACGAACTCACAACCGCCGGCGTGGATAGCACCATCGCGGCGGCCAAGACAACAAGGCCCCAGCTGATTCTCTTGGTGGAATGACCGCCCGGCGAACCTACCGGATCTTCTTTTTCACGAGAGGGCGTATCCGGGAGAAACTTCAGCGCCAGATTGACAAGGGCGAACAAACCGAGGCAGACCAGAAAGACCAACCATCCTGAAAAGGAATGAAAAAAGCCCTGGGCGGCCTCTTCTCCCCAATACAAGGCAATGACGCCCGTGCCGGCGATTCGAAACACATTGGCCACAATGGAAATGGGAATGGTGGCCAGTATCAACACGAGTCGTTTCCACAAAACTTTTTGCAGAAAATAGGAAAAAAGAACGCCCAAAGCGAAAAGGGGAATAATAAAGCGAAGTCCGCTGCAGGCTTCCGCCACCTGGAGGACCATAAAATCCAGATCGATGACGTTTCCTTCTCTGTATGCGGTCATCCCTAAGGTATGAAGGATCTCCACGGACCACCGTGAGGAGATAAGCTGCAACGGAAATGTCACATTACGATAAATAAACCCGGGAAGCGGAAGCATGAGAAACAGGAATGCCAACGGAAATCGCAATACCTTGACAACCTGCAAGCCGAATAGCAGCCACACAAACCCTACCAGAAAAACCAACATCGAAAGCCGGGTCGTAAACAACTCGGCCCCCAACTCTCCCAGAATATAGACCACCATGGCCGCCAGGAGGACGGACAAGGCACGCCAGTCGTATCCGTATCCAACCTGTTCGAGTTCCGTTCGCTTCTGCCAGGCCAGATATGCCGCCACCGGCAGAATAAACGGCCCGTGCGAATAGTCCTGATTATTCATCCACTGGTGCACCAGTCCTTCGACAATGGGCCAGTAGACGACACAAAGGCAGCCCAAGAGGATAACGCCGGGCAGCCACCAAGAATTGAGAAGTTTCCTGTGCTCAGCACGCTCCGTGTTTGTTTCTTCAGTCATCTCGTTCATGAGCTATCCTTGATCACCGTGAACCGCTATATCTCGTCTGTTATTCTGGACTTGGAGATTGGAACGAAGGATTTGATTCTTTCACCTGCTCTCTTTTCCGGTCCTCGATCCCTGACTCCTGACCCCTGTCTTTACAGTTCTCGTTTCACTGGGGTAATCTGCGGGCCTTACCCTAGGCCCTGCGCCTTGCACCTTGCGCCGTTCTCCTCACCACGTCTACAACCCGATTTAATTCATCGTCGGTCATGGATGTTCCAGACGGCAAACAAAGCCCTTTCTCAAAGAGCTCTTCACTCACACGACCGCCAACGCTGTAGGCCGCATAGCGGCGGGGACCATGAACCGTATTCCCTAAACCTTTCGCCTTGCCCCCTGCGCCGTCACCTATCGGCGCACACTCAAACACCGGCTGCAGATGCATCGGCTTCCAGACCGGGCGAGATTCAATATTCTCTTCTTCCAGTGCCAACCGAATTGTTTCCCTATCAGCGCCAAACACCTCAGGCTCCACAAGAATGACCGTTAACCAGCGATTGCAGGATCCGTACGGGGCTTCCGGCATCAAGGTAATGCCGGGGGTTTCTTTCAGCGCCTCTTGATAGTATGAGAAGATGGTCCTTTTTCGCCTGACCCTGTCTTCCAAAATACGCAATTGCCCCTGACCAATAGCCGCAACAATGTTGCTCATGCGATAATTGTATCCGAGTTGAGAGTGTTCATAGTGCGGCATAGGATCCCTGGCTTGCTGGGAAAGAAATCGTGCATAATCCACCAGTGCCCTGTCTTCAGATGCGAGCATGCCTCCTCCCGATGTCGTGATGATTTTGTTGCCGTTGAAGGAAAAGATAGAGGCATTGACTCCATTTCCCGCATGTTTACCCTTGTATTTTGCTCCCATTGCTTCCGCTGCGTCTACTATTATAGGAACATCATACCTTTCACAGGCCCGCGAAAGAGCGTCATAATTCGAACACTGCCCGTAGAGATCGGTCGGAAGTACTGCCTTGGGCAACCGACCCGAATCTGAACAATACTCCAAGACAGCTGATAAGAGATCGACATCCATCGTCCAAGTCTTTGGATCGGAATCCACGAATAGAGGGGTAGCCCCTTGGAACAGTATGGGGGTTACACTTCCGATAAATGTCAAGCTAGAAGCAATCACCACGTCTCCGGGCTTTATCCCCATGCCTTTCAAGGCCAGATGAATTGCGGCAGTACCTGAAGATAAAGCAACTGCGTACGGAATACCTGTTAATTCAGCAAACTCTTGTTCGAAGGCGTCCACCATAGGCCCCAAGGGGGCAATAAAATTGCTTCGAAATGCGCGACGTACAAACTCTTGCTCCAGTCCACTCATGTGAGGAGGTGACAGAAAAAGCCGCTTTCGGATTTTTGATGGGTCACCCAATCCATGAATGTGAGATCTTGTGGTATCATAATTGGTGTCTGAACGTCTTTCTGTGAAGTCAGGTTCGGGTGGAAGTAGCTCATCCAAGTAGGGTAAAGTGGTGATTTTTAGGCCCAGAGGCTTAAAGTCGTTCAGCAAGTTGTCAAACTCTTTTTGAGTCGCATTGGGCCAACAAACGACCACGTATCGAACCTTTTGGAATCGGTCTTGCTGAGCTATAGCCTCCTTGACCGAGTATACCGGGACGTCACTTATTCGCTGACGGGGCTGGTTGTGACCTTCAGAGATATCCACCACGGCTGTCGGCTTATAGTAACCCGTCGGGTCGTTGAGCATCTCTTGAGCCAGTGTCTGAACCCTTTTCAGCGGTCCCACTAACAGGATCTCCTGGCCCGAATAGCCCGCGTCTTCTGTCACCAATTTCTCATGAACTGTACGAACCACTAGGCGTGCCCCGTAAACCGCCATAATACAAAACATGGTGTCCAAAATAATTAACCTCTGAGGAATCCTCAGATCGGTCACCAATACCCCCAACAAAGCGAATATCAAGGTGCTAATACCGGCAGCCCGGATAATGTTGATTACGTCAGCAAAACTGACGTACACCCAGAGGCCTTCATAAAGATCGTGATACCAGAACACGGCAAACCGGACGAGGACAAGAAATGGTAGGGTCCGGAAAAACAACGATTTCGTCTCACCCGGCAAAAACAGCTCTTCGAGCATGAGAAAACTTAGCCCGTAACTAACAGCAAAGAGTGCACAGTGCACCGCCATGTTTGCGCCGAAGCGGTAACGCCTAAGCCACGCCAGAAGCCACGGCATCTTCCGTACCGAATAGACGAGAATTGTACTCAAAAACGCTCTCATTGCCTTAGGCTGTTCCACCCGGCGCGATATAATCAACCTTGTATGTGGGGTAGCGAAACAAAGATGCGCTGGCGTGCCACCCCTGTAGACGGGGAGCCGCGTTCCGTGGTGGTGGACTGTGGACCGTGAACGGTGGACCGATCGCCGGCTTCGTTCAACCGATATTGTAATGTTCGCTCTTTGGAAGTCTTAGCGCACACGATCTACAATGCTTGTGGGAGAAAGTTGGGGGAACTAACAACTTCCAGATCTCATCAACCGGAGAATTCCGGTCTAGACGGTTCTCGGTTCACTGTTTCCGTTTGCAATCTGTGCTAATCTGCGCAATCTGTGGATACTAATCTGCGCTAATCTGCGGAATCTGCGGATTACGGTTCTCGCCTTTTTATAATCTTCGCCGGCACGCCCACGGCGGTGACGTTTTCCGGCAGGTCCGTTGTCACAACCGCTCCCGCCCCTACGACCACATTGTCACCCACCCGTTTTTGGTTGATGACCTTTGCCCCGGTTCCCCAGAAGTTCCCCTCTCCGATCGAGACTTCGCCAGAGATATTGCAGGTGGGCATAAAAGAAGAAAAGTCACCAATAGTTGATTCATGCCCTACCGTGCAGCTCAGATTGAGAGTCACATATCTGCCGATAGAAATATTTGTCGTCACGATCGTACCCGCACAAACGATCGTTCCTTCTCCAATGTTCACATATCTGCTGCTTCCCATAATAACCGACGGATGGATGAGCCGGGGAAATCGAATATTCGGGTTGGATATCCGCCCGCACACCCGTCGTTTGGTTTCAGGAATTCCCAGCCCCATAGCCAGCGACAGTTCAGAGGTCCAGGAATTGAGCTCCGCCATTCCACCTAGAACCGGGAGG
>CAZHHS010000184.1:0-4299 GCA_964532395.1 uncultured Desulfobacterales bacterium
AATCCAGGGTCTATACCGATGACCTTTAGCTCGGAATTCACAGTGCTCCAAGTTTTTGGGGATTATTAAGACATACGCGACAACAAAAGCCGGCGCGAAAAACGGCTCCCGGTGATAATGAGATCGGTATGAGATCCGTTGAATTGGGGGCGAGTCCCTGATACCGTTGACTAGAAACGGTCCAACCGTTCTGCAGCAATTTTCGCTTCACTCGAGTCGGGGTGCTTTCGGACCAACTCTTTAAGAATAAGTCGTGCGTTGTCTTTGTCTCCGAGATTAAGGAAAGCCAGCCCCTGTTTCAACAGGGCACTCCGCACCTTATTTCCCTTCGGATAGGTTTCAATGACCTTCTGATATTCCAGGATCGCCTTTTCATACCATTTTTCCCGGTAATAGATTTCACCAATCCAGAACTGGGCGTTGTCCGCCTTTTTTGAACGGGGATGGGCTTCCAGAAAGCGCTGGAACAGCGTTTGGGCGGTCTCGTATTTTCCTTTGTCAAACTGTTCTTTGGCCTGTACGTACAAACCGTCCGCAGTTTCTGTCCCCCTGCCGTCATCGGGGCTACCGGCATCCGGTTGACTCTTGGCGTCCAGCTTTTCTGACGGTTCCATTCCCAAATATTCTTCCAGGCGGACGAGGCGGTCTTGACTGCTGCTAAGGTCCTCCCCAAAGTGTTGCAGTCGGTTTTTCAGCTCCGATTGCACCTGTTCCCAGGTTTCGGCATGCTTTGCCGCACGATATTCGCTTTCTTCGAGTCGACCCCTGAGCGCTTTCAGTTCATCCCGAATCTGGTTCAAGAGAGAACCCAGATCCGCCTGTTTATTTCGAAGGGTGTCGCCTGTCTTGGCCTGTCGGTCTATTTGAGTAACAATGCGGCCCTCCAACGCCTCCAACCGCTCTTGCTGCCCGATAACCTGTCGGTGAAGTGCGGTGATGCGCCGATCGAGGACGCTGACGTCCCTTTGTAAAGCACAGCCGCCGCACACCACCAAAGCCGCCATCAACACAAGAATGAAGCGTCCCACAAACCATTTGTTGCGAAACATGGTTTCTATTCCCAAAAGCCGTGTAACAGGCACAAGAGCCCATCATACAGTCTTTCCGAAAGGTTCACGTCGTTTCCGCCGGACCGGATTACTCGATAACGAATTCAGCGCGCCGATTTTTTGCCCAGGCAGCTTCGTTGTGTCCCAAGGCGATCGGTTTTTCTTCGCCGTAACTGATCGTGGTCATCCGCCGTGAATCAATGCCCAGGTCTACCAGGTAATCTCTGGCACTTCGGGCCCGACGATCCCCGAGGGCCATGTTGTATTCACTGGTTCCTCTTTCGTCACAATGACCTTCAACGATGATGGAGACATTCGGATGAGCCATGAGCCACGCCGCTTTTTGCTTCAACGTGAGCTTGGCCTCCTCAAGGAGCGTCGATTTGTCAAACTCGAAGTAGATGTGTTCATTCAAAAAATCTTGTCTTTCAGCCCGTTCCCGCCGTGTCCTGGCCTCTTCGCGGAGCCGTTGTTCCTGAAGCCGTTGTTCTTCCAGTGCCGTCTGCCCTGTCGCTTCTTCTTCGGGGGTGCGTGTCTCTATACCTGTTTCCCCTGGTTCCGTAGAGACCCCCGGCTCGGACTGAATCTGTTTTTTTGCGCAGGATGTCGTCAGAAAAACAGCGGGGATGACCAACAACAGTGCCCAATGAACCCAAGAAATCCTTGTCATCTGTGTATCCTCCTTCCAAGTAATCGTTAACACTCTGGAAACATTTTATGACCCACCCAATATGAGAAGCTCAAACCGTATTCAAAAACGACGGAAAAGTCAATGCCCATATCTCCGCATACACCCGCCAAATGACCGGGCTGAGGCCCGAGTCTTACGGTCCGGATAGCCGGGGGGACCATACAGGCGCTGTTTGTTCTCCGTCAAGTGCCAACAGACGCCGTTGATTGGCTCCGTTGGCATTCATGATGTAGATTCTGGCGGGGCCTTCTCTGTCCGAGGAAAATGCGATGAGGCTGCCGTCGGGAGACCAAGCAGGTGATTCGTTATTGCCCGTCTTTTCAGTTAATTGCCGGGGGTCACCGCCTTCCACGGAAATTAAATATATGTTGGTCCCTTGTCCGGCCACCATCCCCGAATACGCAATGTAATTGCCTCGTGGTGACCACTGAGGAGACGTGTTGTAGTTGCCTTCGTAGGTCAATCGCCGTGTCTTGCCGGTATTCATGTCTTTGATATAGATCTGCGGGGACCCCGACCGGTTGGATACGAAAGCGACGGCCTCGCCTTCTGGTGCCCACGTGGGTGAAACGTCGATATCCCAATGATGGGTTAAGCGCTTCATGATCTTGCCTTTACCGGTCAGCATATATATAGACGGGTTGCCTTTATGGGAAAGTGACGCTGCCAATGCAAACTCGCCGGGAACCCAAGCGGGGGTTATGCTCGATCCTTGAAGAGATACCACCGTTCCCCGGCGATCCCTAAGATGCCGAATGTAGAGATCCGGTTTCCCCTTCCGGTAGTCGGTGTACGCGAGCCACTCACCATCGGAGGACCAAGCAGGAAACAGGGTGATTGCGCCTGTTTTGGTAAATTGGGTTGGGTCATGTCCGTCAAAATCGGCGATGTATATTTCCTTGGACCCGGTCGAAGAGGAAACGAAGGCAATCCGCGTATTGAAAATGCCCTCATGTCCGGTAAGCATACGAACCACGTCGTTACAGAACCGCCGGATCATTCGACGCCCGTCATCCGATTTGCCTGTATAGCGCTTGCCGATGATAAGCCGCCCACTGAAGGTGTCGAACAATCGGAGTTCCATTTTGAGCAAACCCTCGTCGAATCGGAATGCCCCCTTGATGAGCAATTCGGCGCCTATGTCCGTCCAGTTCTTGAAATTGATGGCATGCTGAAAGAGGCTTGCCTCTTGGGGATCTTCCAGAAACCCTTGCCGATCCAAAATCTTAAAAAAGCCGGTAAACTCTATAGTTTCCGACAGGAGCCGGGCAAACGTAACTTCGGCGTGGTGAGTCGGGTCTTCGGAGCCGAGATTTTTAAAGAGTGGAACGGCGGTCGGGATCTTTCGCAAGTGTGGTGCCGTGATATCAATATAGACTCGGCCCTGACACGGGGCATCGAAAACAAGCAAAAGGCCTATGAGTGCCAGACCGCTGATGATGCCTGCAAACCGGTGGGACGACTTGTGAATTCCCATGAGTTACCGTCTCCCTCGAAGTTCAGCAGGGCTAAACCGAACCCCCACGTCGTAATAGGGACCCAGAAAACCATCGGGCAGCGGGGGCAGGGGGTTCGATTTTTTGATCGCTTTTAATACGGAGTCATCGAAGTATGCGTTTCCGGAGCGTTTTTCGAACCAGATATCACGTATTTCGCCGTCGCGCATAATTTTCATGATAATGACACTTTCCAGTCCCTTTTGTCCCTGGGCCATTTCCTCGGAAAAAGCCCAGTTTTTTTGAATTCGGTGCCAGATCTCAGCATTGTATATGTCCAGCAGTTCTCGCGTCTTTTCTCCGGGACCGCCTGAGCTCCCCGTCCCCAAGGCGCCGGCGCCTTTTTCGCGTTCCTTTCCGTGGCCCTCTTGTTCCAGCCTTTCGATGGCCTCCAGGACCGAACGGGGCCTCGAGTCAGGCACTTCCTTTTTTATGTCGGCAATTGCCTTGTCTATGACCTGGGGTACGTTGTACGTGTTTTTCTTGACTGATCTTTTTACCTGCAGCGGCCTCTCCGAGGGCACGGTGTCTTCCTCTTGGGGGGGCGGCGGCGTCTGGTCTTGTGTCTCTCTGGGGTGGACCTTCTCTAAGACCGTCGGTTTTTTTACCGGTATGGTTTCAGGGATTTTTTCGGGCGAAACGTCCGGGGCAGGGCTCGATGCCGCCGGCTTGCCCGGAGAGGCTGATGGGGCCGGTAAGCTCACCAAATCAACCTCCACCGTTGTCGGGGAGTAATCCTCGTGGGAACTCCACCTGGGTAGAAATGCCACTCCCGATATAAACAGGATGTGGCACAAGGTGGAGAGAATCAACATCCCGATCCACACCCGGTTGTTCCCATCGTCCCGATTTAAGATATTGCCATGGGAAACCATGGAGTTAATCATGTCTTCAACGCGCGACCTTTTCAAACAGGACAAGTCCAGTTCGTTAAAAGCTGGGTTAAGCCGACCTGCGGCTTCCTCTCGGCAACGAACTTGATCAGCGATTTGTCAGGTAACGCCTGGTGGCGTAACCTGACCTACGAGCTACAAGCGCTGGGGCCACTTCAAATTTCAAGGCG
>CAZHHS010000185.1:0-4279 GCA_964532395.1 uncultured Desulfobacterales bacterium
GCCCTACACAGGAGATTAGCGGAGAGGAAGAAAATATCGCACAGGGAACCGGGAAGGAACTCAGCGACGCACCGGGGGATCACGCTGTCGATAAGCCGCCGGAAAAGCAACTCAGCGAAAAGCTGGGTGATGCCGCCGAAGATCTGGAAGAGAGAGTGGAAAGCCACACCCAAGACCGATAAGACGCAAGGGGACAAAGGAGGAACGGATATGGCACTTTACCTTGTACAGCATGGAAAAAACCTGCCGAAAGACGTGGACCCCGAAAAAGGACTCTCCGAAGAGGGGAAGGCCGATGTCGGGAGTGTGGCTTCGGTAGCCACGCAGAAAGGTATTCAGGTCTCTGCGATTCATCACAGTGGTAAAAAACGGGCCCGGGAGACCGCGGAAATGTTTGGTGCATCTCTTGAACCGAGTGGGGGTGTTCAGCAAATGGAAGGTCTGGCCGCCTTGGATGACGTGACAAACCTGCAGCTACGTGCCAATGACAATTGGATGCTGGTGGGACACTTGCCGTTTATGGAAAAGTTGACCTCCTATTTAATCACCGCCGATGCGGACAGACCGCCGGTAATGAAATTTCAAAACGGGGGAATTGTCTGTCTGGATCACGATCCGGAAACAAATACCTGGTTCATCAAGTGGACCTTGTTGCCTCACATCGAGTAACCGTCGGCAGTGATTTTCTTCTATCGGCGAATAACGCAACGCCGGGAACGTGGATAGGCCATGAAAAGACGGGCGAGCGGGATATTGCTTCACATTACTTCTTTGCCGTCGCCTCATGGGATTGGCGACCTGGGCCCTGATGCGTTTCGGTTCGTCGACTTTTTATCCACCGCCCGGCAGAGTTTCTGGCAGATTTTGCCCCTCAACCCATCATCGGGGCTTTCCAATTCTCCCTATCAGTGCAGCTCCGCCTTTGCAGGCAATCCGCTTCTCATCAGTCCCGAACGTTTGGTTACGGACGGGTTGCTGAACAAAGGTGATATGAGTGACACGCCCCTTCCGCGTCAGTATGTCGACTACGGCGCAGTCTTTGATTATAAAAATGCTTTGCTTTCGAAGGCTTATGCTAATTTTGGGAAAATGTCGGACCATCGTCCCGATTTCAATACGTTCTGTCAGTCCCAACAACACTGGCTGGAGGATTATGCCCTCTTTATGACTCTGAAATACCACTTCCAGGGAAAAGCGTGGGACAAATGGCCGAGGGATTTTCGGAACCGAGACCCGGGGGCACTCCAACGTGTTCAAAAAGAGCGGGCTGAATATCTGGAAAAGGAGAAGTTTCTGCAGTTCCTTTTCTTCAAGCAGTGGGCCGCCCTCAAAGCCCACTGCCTGCGTAACGGCGTCCAACTGATCGGTGACATTCCCATCTATGTACACTATGACAGTGCCGATGTGTGGGCCCACCAAGATATCTTCAAACTCGATGAAGACGGTACCCCCTACGTGGTCTCCGGCGTACCACCGGACTACTTCAGTGAAACGGGTCAGCTGTGGGGCAACCCCATCTATCGATGGGACGTACTCCAAGACCAGGAATATGATTGGTGGTTACAACGGATGGAACATAATCTGGGCCTAACGGACATCGTTCGCTTGGATCATTTTCGAGGTCTGGTGGCCTACTGGGAAGTACCGGCCGGCGAGACCACGGCAAAAAACGGCTCGTGGCAACGTGTTCCGGTAATGGATTTCTTTTCACGATTACTGAAACGATTTCCCTTTTTACCCATTATTGCCGAGGATCTGGGCACCATTACCCCCGATGTCCGAGAAATCATTTACCACTTTGATCTACCGGGTATGAAGGTGCTTCTTTTCGCCTTCGGCGACGACCCCGCCACCAACCCCTATGTGCCTCACAATGTGGTGAGAAATGCCGTCATCTATACGGGCACTCACGACAACAACACAGCCCGGGGATGGTTTGAAACGGAGGCGGACGCCGACACGAAAGCCCGTCTGTCTGCTTATGTGGGCAGGGAGATATCGACAAGCGAGGTCCACGAAGAACTCACGCGTTTGGCGATGATGTCCGTTGCCGATCTGGCCATTCTGCCCATGCAGGACATCCTGGGCCTGGGGGAAGAAGCACGGATGAACCGGCCGGCCGGCGGCACGGGTAATTGGGAATGGCGTCTGCTTCCGGAACACCTGACAGCGGAAAATGCAGACTATCTAAGAAAAATGACAGTCACTTACGGCAGAGCCTAAACAGAGGACTTTTCGCCTCGGAGCCTGTCGGAGAACTCCCATTTTCGCTCTGGGTGAGCGTTTTTGAAAGCTCTCCGATAGGCTCCTCCTATACTTTCAAATAGGTGTCCGGGGCCAAGCTGGTGGCGAGCATAACGCTGTTTATATCCTTGTGTTCGATCCAAGTTTGGGATTCCCGGTTTTGCGGTTCCATCCAGAAGGTTTCAATGGCTTCGCACAGATGCATGAATGGCTCAAATGCATCGATGGTTGTACCAATTTCCTCATAGTCAGGAAATATATCATCTCTTTTCTCGATTAGCGCGCGTATCCGCTGGATAACATGTAATCCGATGGACATCCCCAGTTCCCGGAAGGCCAGACGGTATTCGGCGGGAAGCTTGTCCAGTCGGGCCTTCGTATAGGCCTCCAGACCGACCAGTGACGCCCCCAACAAATCCGACACTAATCTATTGCCCGCCATGACTGCTTCGGTCATTAACTGGGCCACGCGATATGCGTCGGTCAAGAGTCCACCAATACCCAAGGGATCCTCGGTAGCCCAGTTTATCCCTTTGCACAATGCCGCCAGTTCGGCAATCTCCGAATCGAGACCCGGTTCAGGTGCAATCGAAAGATCCGATGCGGTCTTTTGAAGCTCTCGATACGTGATCAAACCGTCCAAGGGATCATGGTGCCCCATGGAGAGCACCAAGGGCTCGGACAAATCGATGCTCATCTTCCAGTACATTCTCTTTGCGCCGGCCCACGAGGTATACACAAATGCGGCATGAGCGGTTTTCGCCAGTTCTATGGCCCATGAGTTGAATTTCGGATCTCCGGTCACTCGACTCACCCGTTCGAGTGCATGCATCCATTTGGTCAGATAATGATAATACTGGCCGTCCCGTTCCCACTCCAAGCGATCATCTTGAGGCTCGGAAGGGTCCCGCTCCTTCAATGATTTCCCGATCCGCAAGCCACCCATCGTCGGATGTCGTTCACCGGCTTCCTCGCCAAGCCCGCTGAGCCACCCTCTTCTTGGATCGTCCTTACGGTGACGCCCCAGGATGTGATGCACCTGATCAACCAGGTCAAGTGCCAGCCGTCGCCAGTGGTCGTCGTCGGTTTGGCGATAAAGCTCCAGGAAATTGCATACGGCGAATGCGTCCGTCCACAAATATCGCCTGGGAGGTCTCTCGGGTTTTGAAAGCCCCGTGGACTCCGCAAACTCAGCCATAATCGTCCTTGCCATCGGCAACGGCGTCATAAGCTCCTCCCACCGGATATACCAGCAGATGTAATGGACATTCCGATTTGATACGTATTCTTCGAGATGCTATGCCCTTGGGGGCAACTTCAGTACCGACTTGAATTTAATGAGCTGCTTGTCACCCTTGTTGTCAGTCACCGCGATACTTTCAATCCCCTCGGGTCCTTCCTCGACATGAATCTCTTTCGGCTGGTGAATCAGGTGCTCGATAGGTTCCGTACGTATGGACAACACCTCGTTTTTGGGATCGTAACTGATGCTCTTTAAAAGGATCCAATCGGTAAGTGCCTGATCACCAATCGCCAGGGATGCCACTTCGATCTCCGCCAGCTTTGCCGGCAACCGTCTGGAAAAGTCGTCAAAGTAGTCTTTCCATTGGGATACATCGAGTTTTGTCGTCGGCATGTTCTGTACCTCCTTTACGCAAATATTGACTCTATTTTTAACAGCGGCAACGACCCATTAAAATGGGGGCGATCATGTATTTGGATGTAGATGACCCTACGGCGGTCATCGGGTGGACGTGAGGCTTTTCACATGAGCCGGGATCTAGGACCTCACTCATCTCCGAAAAAGCCTCCGGCCGGGGATAAGCGGAACCGCTTTGTTTAAGGCAAGCCGGAGAATGAGGAAACCGGATACATTCCCCACGAGGACTAAATAGTGGTTTTACCCTATTTGGTTGCAGTGCCATTCGTTTTAGGGTGGCCAAAAAACGAGAAAGGAGCTTTTCGTATGAAAGTAAAGGAGATTAAGGGTTCGCGCAAAAATAACTTCCCAGAATGGGCGCTCGGATTTGGTTCG
>CAZHHS010000186.1:0-4228 GCA_964532395.1 uncultured Desulfobacterales bacterium
TTTTTCATGAACCGAGCACCAGAACCCGAACCTCTTTCGAAATCGCAGCCAAACGCCTCAGCGCGGATACCGTCAGTGTTTCCACCGGGACCAGCAGCATTGTAAAGGGAGAAACACTGACCGATACGGCCAGAAATCTTGAAGCGATGAGTCCCGATGCCATCGTTCTCCGGCACGGGTCGGCCGGCGCGCCACACATGCTGGCCCCGCTGGTCAGAAGCTCGGTAATTAACGCCGGCGACGGGATGCACGCCCATCCGACTCAGGCTTTGCTCGACATGTTGACCATAAGGCAAAGAAAAGGACGGTTAAAAGGCCTCCGAGTGGTCATCGCGGGAGACATCGCCCATAGCCGCGTCGCTCGGTCGGACATTGTGGGGTTGACCAAGATGGGAGCCCGGGTTCACGTGGTCGGCCCTCCCACCATGATTCCGATGGGAACGGAGACACTGGACGTTACGGTCGGCCACGACATCGGCCGAGCGGTTAAGTCCGCCGACGTCATTATCATGCTGCGCATCCAGAAGGAACGCCAGCAGGCGCTGTTGTTCCCTTCAGACAGGGAATACGCCCAATTCTTTGGACTCAATCGGCAGGTCATGTCCAAGGCCACGCCGGACGTACTCATCATGCACCCCGGACCGATCAACAGAGGCGTGGAACTGGCTCCGGAAGTCGCCGACGGACCCTATTCCGTCATTCTGGAACAGGTCGCCAACGGGGTTGCCGTACGGATGGCTATTTTGTATCTTCTCTTGGGAGGACCGCGGTGAAACGAATATGGATTCGATACGGCCACATTGTGGATCCCGATACAGGCCTTGATGGTGTTTTCGATATCGTCATCGCCAAGGGCAAGATCGAAAGCATCGGCAATCCAGACCCCGAAACGAAGACAGACGATTGTGAAGTCATCGATGTCCGAGGGAAACTGGTCACCCCCGGCCTCATCGATATGCATACCCATCTCCGGGAACCGGGTCATGAGTATAAAGAAACGATTGAAACCGGATGTCGGGCGGCGGCCCATGGCGGATTTACCGCAATTTGCTGTATGCCCAACACGTCCCCGGTCAATGACAACCAATCGGTCACCGATTACATCATTAAAAAAGCCAGGAAGGTGGGCAGTGTTCGCGTTTATCCGGTGGGCGCCATCAGCCAAGGGCTGGCGGGGAAAAGTCTGGCCGAATACGGGGAAATGAAAGCCGCCGGAGTCGTCGCCCTTACCGACGACGGTAACCCGGTTATGAACGCCCAGCTTATGCGGCGGGCCTTGGAATACGCCAAAGGGTTTGACTTACCCCTCATTTCACATTGCGAGGATCGAAACCTCACCGGCGGGGGCGTTATGAATGAGAGTGCCACCGCCACGCAATTGGGCCTGGCGGGCATACCGAATGCCTCGGAAAGCGTTATGGTAGCCCGGGATATCGCTTTGAGCGAACTGACTCAGGCCCCGGTCCACATCGCCCACGTAAGCACCCGGGATAGTGTCAGATTAATTCGGGAAGCCAAGGAAAGGGGCGTCCCGGTGACGGCAGAGACAGCCCCCCACTACTTCAGCCTAACCGAAGAAGCGGTAATCGGTTATAACACGCACGCCAAGGTTCATCCCCCCCTTCGGTCTTCAAACGATGTGAAGGCTATTGTGGAAGGACTCCGGGACGGCACTATTGATGTCATCGCCTCTGACCATGCCCCCCATAGCAGCGTAGAGAAGGACCTGGAGTTTGACATGGCCGCAAATGGGTTGATCGGTCTGGAAACGTCACTACCGTTGAGCTTGGCCCTGGTACACAGCGGAACGCTGACTTTCGCCCAACTTATCTCCAAAATGTCGACCCATCCGGCACGTATTTTGCGAATGAGTTCGAGGAGACTGAAACCGGGCGATCCGGCCAATTTGACCATTATCGACCCCCTTAAGGAATTCACCGTCAGGGCGGACCGGTTTCAGTCCAAGAGCCGTAACACGCCATTTGAAGGCCGGCGACTTAAGGGCAAGGCGATCGTCACTATTGTGAAGGGAAAGATCGTCTTTCACGATGGTGGGCTGACAGAACAAAGAGCGGATACCGCAGCGGAGCCATGACCGATACGAATGCAAACCTCCTCATTGTAGACGACGACCTGAGCATGCGGGAAATGCTCGAGGTCATGCTGACCTCGGAAGGTTACACCGTTAACTACGCAGAAGACGGTTCCCAGGCCATTCAACTCCTCCACAAGAAGACCTTCGATCTCGTTATATCCGATATTCGGATGGGCACGGTAGACGGTCTCGCAGTGCTCAAGGAAGCCAAAAAACATTCCCCCGACACGATCGTGATCCTGATCTCTGCATTTGCCACCACCGAAACGGCCGTCGAGGCCATGAACAACGGGGCTTACGACTATATCCCCAAACCATTCAACGTGGCCGAATTCAAGAGGACCATCCGAAATGCCCTGGAAAGAAAGACCCTGGACCGAGAAAAACAGGCGTTGGAAGCAGAGCTGGAAAAAACCTACCATTTCGGACACATTGTCGGCAACAGCCCGCAACTGATGAAAATCTACAATACCATCAAACAGGTCGCCGATACCCGTACCAACGTATTGATCACCGGAGAAAGCGGTACAGGCAAAGAGCTGATTGCCAGGGCAATCCACGAAAACAGCAGCAGAAAAGACCAGCCGTTCACCGTCATCCATTGTGCGGGGATCCCGGAGACCCTCATGGAAAGCGAACTCTTCGGCCATCGGAAAGGTGCCTTTACAGGGGCTGTGGAGAACAAGGAGGGGCTGTTTGAAGCCAGCCAGGGCGGAACCGTCTTTCTGGATGAGATCGCCGAACTCACACCGGCCATTCAGGTTAAGCTTTTACGGGTGGTTCACGAAAAAGTATTCAAGCGGGTGGGAGAAACCAAGGATATCGCGGTTGATGTCCGTATCGTCTCTGCAACCAACAAGAATCTGGAAGATGAGGTTATCGCCGGGAATTTCCGGGAAGACCTCTTTTACCGGTTAAATGTCATCCATATTGACACACCGCCCCTTAGAGAGCGTAAAGAGGACCTGCCCGCCCTCGCCCAGCACTTCCTGGAAAAGTTTTCCAGGGATATGGGAAAATCGATACATAAGCTCTCGTCCTACGCGCTGGATTTGCTATCCAGATATGATTTCCCCGGAAATATCAGGGAACTCGAGAACATGATCGAACGAAGCGTGGCCACCGCCTCGACCAATATCATCCTGCCTGAGAGCCTGGCCCTTTCCAGCCACAAACAGGCCCAAATCAAGGAAAAGGCCCTGGAAGCCGACGCCCCCCCTGCCCCGGATATTCCCCCGGATGGTGTCGATTTGGAAGGCCTGCTCGCAGAAACAGAACGGCAATACGTACAAAGGGCCATGACACTTTCGGGCGGTGTTAAGCAAAAGGCTGCCGATCTGCTGGGAATCAGCGGTCGGAACCTCCGCTATCGTCTCGAAAAAATGGAAAAGGCGCCCCCCCCGTCCAACGCTTAAGGCAACCGTGTTTCCTGCCGATAAAGGCAGAAAATGCCTTCTTTTTATCTAAATCATACCACCTACGTAAAGGGTTCCGGCGGGATCGACAAAATTTGTCGGAGTCTTGACGAATTTTGTAAACGCGGGGGCTTTGCCTGTCGCTTCGCCCAAATGGCCGAATATTTTAATCGGTATTGTTTTTCAATAGTTAGGTCGTCAATGTCCCCCGTCCGGGACAACGGTATGCTTCTTGCTTAAGTGCACCACAGCAATTGCAACGAATGAAGCAGGTCTTTTGATATGATGAAAACAACAGACATGAGAAGAGGGGGGGTGAAAAACAGAAGAAAGACGAACAAACCCAACACATCATTTTCCTATTGACACCATATCCTAAAACATTAGTTATTTTAACAAGGAGGTTTCACCATGATCATGCAAAAACTGAACAACAAGAACCAAGAAGGTTTTACACTCATCGAATTGATGATCGTTATCGCCATCATCGGGATTCTGGCGGCGATCGCCATTCCGAACTTTATCAGCTACCGGAAACGGTCCTATGAACGATCGGCCCAGGCTGACTTGAAAAACGCCTATACGGCAGCCATGGCTTATTTGACCGACTATCCGGGTGCCTCACTGACCATGAACGACCTTGCAACCGAAGGAGGTTTCAGGCAAACCATTAATGTAGAAATAGGAATATGGAGTATCCGTCAGAGGTTCAAATGCA
>CAZHHS010000187.1:0-4160 GCA_964532395.1 uncultured Desulfobacterales bacterium
GCGTAGCCCTTGACGGTTTCCACGTAATTGGGAATCAGGTCATATCGGCGTTGAAGCTGGTTTTCCACTTGCGCCCAGGCCCCGTTCACCTGCTCATCCATCCGAACCAAGCTGTTATAGGTCCCCTTCAAAAAAGTGTAGGGAACGATCACCACTACGACAATGACGCCGATGATAAGGACGGCCGCCTTTTGTCCTTTCGTCATTCTCCCCTCCATTGGAACACATATAAATCACAAATGGTCAACAATACGAATGAGATTGCCAACTTCCTTAAGGTAAGACTTGAAGAAATTTTCCAGGTCCGCCCCGGATGGCTTGCTCCGTTTTTGTTTGATATCCAGAGCCCCCTCAAACACCCGGGCCTCCAAGCCCATGGTCTCGCAAAGCCGTCGGATGACAACCTGGCTACCACCGCCGGCATCCCCATCCCCGGTCTTAAGATAAAGAAGACCGTTAAAAATCGCAACCAAGGCTTGCAGGGAATCAGATATCAACGCCCGGACATGCTTGTCTTTACCATCCGCCTCAAGGAAACCCTCTCGAAGCAAGAGCAGCTTGCCTTTGATTTCCCGCTCACATTGAAGTCTCAGGTGTTTCGGATCAAACCGAAGCTCGGCCAGGATGTCTTTGCCGTAAACCACGTCGTAGCTCTTTTGGAAATTCAGGTATTCGAGGGGAAACACATCCAAAGAACTCTGTACATAGTCCTCACTCAAAAACAACGGGGTTCCCACGCCTCGCTTCCGCCATTTGGAAACCAGACCCAGCGCCTTTTCCAAGGCGTCGATCCCGTCACTCGAAAGCACGACCATCAAGTTGATGTCGGAAGTGCCGGGAACATAGTCCCCGGAAGCCGCACTTCCATAAATTATTAACGAGACCAGGGCATCCCCATAGCAGTCTTTATAGTCGGAAACCAGCGCCGGAACAATCGCTTTTGGATCCTTGGGTGTATGTGTCATATATTTTCCCCGCTTTCTTCAAAACCCGCCGCCGGCACCTCCGCCGCCGCTCATTCCACCACCAAACCCGCCGAAGCCGCCACCGAAACCGCCAAAACTCCCCCCGAAACCGCCGCCGCCATAACCCCTGCCATAATATCCACGCCGGCCCATGGACATAAAAAGCAAGAGCGGTAAGATCCCGCCCCCGCGTCCCCGCCGCCCGCGGCGAGCCAAAAGGAAAAACAACGAAATAAAGACCAGCAGGGATAAAAGACCGGAATAGCCGGAGCCTTCCCGGGACGACTCCCCGGTCCGGCCCCCACGTCGATCAGAAATCGAAGCATCCAAATCGGGGGCAATGGCCTGGGCGATCGCCACTGTCCCGGCCAACAATCCTTCGGCGAACCGGTTTTGCTTGAAATAAGGAACCATCTGTTGGTCCCGAATCTGACCCGCCAATCCGTCGGGAATCGCCCCTTCCAGGCCGTAGCCGACCTCGATGCGCATCTTGCGCTCTTTGACCGCCACTAAGATGAGCACCCCTTTATCTTCTTTTTCTCTGCCGATCCCCCACGACTCATACAGGCGGTTTGCATACACGTTATAATCTTCGCCGCCCAGGTCCGGCATGGTCACCACAACAACCGCCGCCCCCGTCTTTTCCAAAATTCGCCGCGCAATCTGATCCAACTGCCGTTCGTCGTCAACCGGAATGACATTGGCAAAATCATTGACCAGCCCCCTGGGCTCGGGAAAATTGTCCGTTTGCCCGAAAGCCACACCGTTTACCCATGCTGTCAAAAAAACCAGTGTGCCCCATAGCCACGCCCTCAGGTTCACACCCGACAATATTCTTGCCGGCACACCGGCGGTTCTCCACAGTATTGTCATAGTCATTGGCGTTGTATATCACATAATACGGCCTCGTAAAAAACCTTTTGCAAGGGACGTTTAAGTTAAAGAACCAGGTATTATTCATCGGTTGACAACATATGGTTGTGTATTATGTTTAAGGATTACAAATCCGGCTCACCTTTGATAACCGTCGGTTCAAAAGAGTCGAGCCTTGCGGGATGGCTACGACTCAAAACGCTTTGGAGATACTGCTTTCGTTATGACGACAAAACGCGACTACTACGAGATTCTTGGTGTTCAACGGGGTGCGGGAGACAACGAAATCAAGGCCAAATACAGAAAGTTGGCCTTAAAATACCACCCGGACCGTAATCCGGACAATCCGGAAGCGGAAGACCGGTTCAAAGAGGCGTCCGAAGCCTATGAAGTCTTGCGAGATCCTGAGAAGCGACAAATTTACGACCAGTTCGGACACGAAGGCCTGCAAGGAACCGGCTTCTCCGGTTTCGGCGGCTTTGAAGACATCTTTTCCAGTTTCGGAGACATATTTGACGAGTTTTTCGGCTTTGGCGGTGGCCGCAGATCCAGCGGCCGGGCCCAGCGAGGTGCAGACCTTCGATATGATTTAACGATAAGTTTTATGGACGCGGCCTTCGGGCTGGAAACCGAAATAGAAGTCAAGAAGCTCGAATCCTGCCCCACGTGCGAGGGGTCGGGTTGTGAACCCGGGACTTCTCCGGAAACGTGCAAGGCCTGCGGCGGTATGGGCCAAATCCGTCGAAGCCAGGGATTTTTCACGGTTCGCACAACATGTCCCCAATGTCGGGGGCAAGGCACCAGTATTCCCCATCCCTGTGAAGAATGCCGGGGAACGGGACAGGCGGAACGAAAGAAACGGGTATCGGTGAACATGCCGGCCGGTGTCGATACGGGTACCAGGCTTCGGTTATCGGGAGAGGGGGAAAGCGGGGTTCGCGGTGGTCCTCCGGGAGATCTCTATATTTTTGTCCACGTGGAACCCCATGACTTTTTTCGGCGTGAAAATAACGATGTGGTCTGTGAGGTGAGTATTTCCTTTGTCCAGGCCGCACTGGGTGACAAAATCGAGGTACCCACCTTAGATGGCAAAAAGACACTGACCATTCC
The DNA here is from genome assembly GCA_964532395.1 of uncultured Desulfobacterales bacterium. GTDB lineage: Bacteria > Desulfobacterota > Desulfobacteria > Desulfobacterales. Next base: position 2,949 of record CAZHHS010000187.1, read on the forward strand.
CAAGGGCACACAGCCCGGCGAGATATTCCGGTTCAAGGGAGAAGGCATCCCCTCGTTGAGAAACCGCCGTAAAGGAGATCAAATTGTCCAGATAATGGTGAAAACGCCGACCGGTCTAAGCAAGAAACAAGAAAAGCTGCTCAAAGAGTTTGCGGAACTCGAATCAGGCAAATTCTCCAATCGCGTCAAAAGAGTTTTCTCCGGATAGCGATGATGAAGAAAACAGGGCAGTCAAGATTTCCCAGGGAGAAGGGAAAAATGTCGGCTCTTTGGCATTAACAACCGTTACCGCCCATATCTTTCGGTATGCCTCGCGAATCCCCTTGTCGGCCAGAACGTATTGCATTCGCATGAGCTCTAAGTCGAAAACGCTCAAGCCGGCCGTTGACTCGGCCTCCCCAAACAAACGGCCAAGCATTGCGTCACCGGGCTCGAATTCCAGCGATGGATTAAGCAAAAACGCACCATTCAAATATTTCTGATACAAGCGGATGTCCGACGTTGCAATGCCGGCGTAGAATCTCGTGCGTTTGCCCACCCGCTTGCCGGCCAGCGTTTCTTGTTTCTTCCGTCCCTGGCCCACCTGTTCATGGGTCATCCATTTCCCGACACCCACCACCTTCCACAACACTCCTAGAGGCCAAACACACCACTGCATGGGCCCTCCTTTCTGGTGAAAGACTGAACCGGTGTTTCAACGATTGATGGATACACGAATTGCCCTGTTTGCCGATTTTTGGAAGAAGAAAAGGAACCGAGCGCACCATCGACACCTTTTTCAGGCAGCCACTGGTGGTTTTCACAATGGGTTAACCAATTGAAACGGCTAGACAATGCCTCATGTCCAAACCGTGGAAAGATTGAACTATTTGGAAAAGTTAGGACCCATTTAACAAAGTCCGTACACCATTCGAATCCATAAAGCAAGGATTAATTTTCGACATGTCAAGTTTGATCAAAATAGTATCTGAAAGCCAGGCGGGCGTATTCTTGGGCCCTGGCGCGCAGGAGCTTGCCATGAACGACCAGTACCGCCAAAGCCAGCTTCTTGTCACCCCGCTTCTGCTCAGAGAATCCCACGAACCAATCATAGAACAACCGATCGGTATCATTCTTAATCGAACCGGTCTTGCCCCCGATGTCGAGCTTTGACAATACCCGATCCCGCCGATGTCCACGGAAAGCCCGGCGACCCGTCCCATAAGAAACCGT
>CAZHHS010000188.1:0-4155 GCA_964532395.1 uncultured Desulfobacterales bacterium
TATTCGCAAGACCCGAATCCCTGAAAGATAATATTTTTCATTACTGCCCGGGGTGTGGTCACAGCATCATACACCGGCTGGTCGCAGAGATTATCGACGAGTTCGGGATTCGTGACAAAACCGTTGGGGTCCCTCCGGCAGGTTGTGCGGTACTGGCGTATAATTACCTCAATGTTGACATGGGTGAAGCACCCCATGGAAGGGCTGTCGCCGTAGCCACGGGACTGAAGCGAGCCCGGCCCGACTTTATCGTATTTACCTATCAAGGGGACGGAGACCTTGCCGCAATCGGTACTTCAGAAGCCATTCATGCAGCCAATCGCGGCGAGAACATCACCGTGATTTTCGTAAACAACGGCGTTTATGGAATGACGGGCGGGCAAATGGCACCGACGACATTATTGGGACAAACGACCACCACGACGCCCGGGGGGAGAGAGCAAGTGCGTGACGGATATCCGCTGGATCTAAGTCAGATGTTGGGAATAGCCTCGGGCAGTGTTTATATTGAGCGGACATCGGTTACCTCACCAAAGAACGTGCAAAAAACCAAAAAGGCGATTAAGAAGGCCTTTCAGGTCCAGATTGACCAGTTGGGCTTTTCACTGGTGGAGATTCTGTCTCCCTGCCCGACGAATTGGAAGGTCTCCGAAATCGAGGCGTGCAAACGGATTGACGAATTGGTGGCCAAGAGCTATCCCTTGAAGGTCATCAAGGATTTAACACAGGAAAAGGCCCGGGACTAGGCACGTAACATTTGCGCCGGCAGCAAAGAGAAAAAGGCAATATGGCGGTTACTAAGACGATATTTTCCGGATTTGGCGGCCAAGGGGTCCTCATGATGGGGTATGTGTTGGCCACATCGGGAATGCACGAAGACAAGTACGTTACCTATCTACCCGCCTACGGCGCCGAAGTCCGGGGAGGCACGGCGAATTGCACCATCACCGTCAGTGACGACCCTATCGCATCGCCGGTGGCATCCTTTCCGGATTATGCCGTACTGATGAATACGCCGTCGGTTCTTCGATTCGAGGGAAAGGTTAAAACCGGAGGAATCGTTTTTCTCAACAAGGACTTGGTTGACGTTCTCCCTGGACGTAAAGACATAGAGGTCGTATCGGTACCGGTCAACACGATTGCCGACAAACTTGGTAACCTGAGAAGTGCCAACATGGTTATGGTCGGGGCCTTCGCCGGAAAGACCGGCTTGGTGTCTCTTAGCTCTGTGGTCGACAGTGTGAAGGAGATTTTTGCGAAGAAAGGTCAGAAAGTCCACGAAACAAATGCACAGGCCATTGAACAGGGAGCAGCCTTTGCACGTACTGGATAAGGATGTTCGATAATGACCATTAAGGAAATCGTACTGGAAATCGAAAACAGGGCGGGCGAATTCTCCCGAATCATTTCTCATTTGTATGAAAACGATATAAATGTCCGTGCCTTCTCGGTGGAGGCTAAAAGGACCAAGGCCCGGCTGCGACTCATCACCAGCAACCCCGAATCGGCCCTGTCCGTCCTTAGCGGATTGAATGCTCAGGCGGCCACCTCCGAAGTCTTGGCAGTCCAGGTACCCAACCATCCGGGTGGATTGAATTCGGTTCTTAAAATCCTCAGTACGGCAGACATTGATATCGTCTACGTCTATCCCTGCCTGGACACGGCCGACACGATCCTGATTCTCAAGGTCGACGAACCGGAACGAGCGGTACAGGCGCTCACGGACAACTGGATCAGAATGTACGACCAGCAACTGTATAAGCTTTGACCCTCCCGAACCAATTGCATGGTAGCAACCGATCATGAGTAAGCACTTAGGATTCCTGGGAGAACCGGGAAAAAAGGGTGTCGTTCGACAGCCTACCGGCATCACCCGCATCAACGCAGCCGTTCGGGCCCGGTTGGAGAAAATCCGACTGTTGGGGCTGGACATAGACGGTGTGTTAACAGATGGCCGTTTGTACTATCACGACAACGGGACGGAATCGAAAGCCTTCGATGTTCGCGACGGGCACGGCATCAAGATGTTGCAGCGGGGCGGCGTAAAAATAGCTCTAATCTCGGGAAGAAACTGCCCGTCGGCAGAAAAACGAGCCGCAGATCTGGAAATATCACATGTAAGCCAGGGAATTCGGGACAAGGTGCAAGCGCTGGAACGAATCTTGACCGAACAAGATTTGACTCTGGAAGAAACGGCATTCATGGGTGACGACTTGGTGGACCTGCCTGTGATGTCAGCGGTAGGTCTTTCCATAGCCGTGGCCGACGCTTCGGAATATCTATTTGAAGCCGCTCACTATGTAACCGCATCCCCGGGCGGACGCGGCGCGGTGAGGGAAGTAGCGGAACTCATCCTGGCCGTTCAAGGACAGTGGCACACAGTTGCCAAGCGTTACTTCACGCCGTAGCGCGTCATCTCCATCCACCCTACGAGCCTTACAATCGAGGAAATTCGGCCCGAGATGACGGATTATCCAAAGGTCTCAGAAAACCTGCCACTTACCCCTAAATCTTCTTCAATTCGCAACAACTGATTATATTTGGCAATACGGTCGGTCCGGGAGGCGGATCCCGTCTTGATCTGTCCCGCATTGACGGCTACCGCTAAGTCAGCGATGAAGGTGTCTTCCGTCTCCCCGGAACGGTGGGATATGATCGTTTCATAGGCCGCGTCCTTTGCCATTGCAATCGTTTCCAACGTTTCGGTCAACGTGCCGATCTGGTTCAACTTGATCAAAATCGCGTTGGCAATGCCCCGATCCATACCTTTCTGAAAAATTTTGGGATTGGTAACAAATATGTCATCCCCCACGATCTGTATTTTAGACTCCAATCGTTCCGTCATTTTTTCCCACCCCGCCCAATCCTGTTCGGCCAAACCATCTTCAATAGAAAGGATGGGATACGAATCAATCAGCTCTTCGTAATAATCGATCAGGCCATTAGCCCCCACGCCTTTTCTTCCTTCTCCGGAAAGGGTATATTTCCCCTTGGCGTAAAACTCATTCGCCGCAGCGTCCAAGGCCAAGCCGACGTCGGTACCCGGTTTATATCCCGCTTTTTCTATCGCCGCCATAATGAGACGCAGGGCCTCTTCATTAGCGTCTAAATCGGGGGCGAACCCCCCTTCATCTCCCACCGCCACGTTATGTCCGGCCTTTTTCAAAACCGCCTTCAAGCTGTGAAACGTCTCTACCCCCATACGTATGGCATCGGCGAATGTCTTGGCCCCGATGGGGACGATCATAAACTCCTGAATATCAAGATTATTCGCGGCATGGGCACCACCGTTAACGATATTCATCAAGGGGACCGGCAAGGTTTTGCCCGCAATACCGCCAATATAACGGTACAACGGCAAACCAAAGGCCTGGGCCGCCGCCCTGGCTGCTGCAAGAGATACACCCAGCATGGCATTGGCGCCCAGTTTTGATTTGTTGGCGGTCCCGTCGAGTTCCATCATGTACCGATCCAACACTTCCTGTTCGGAGGCATCCATGCCGATGAGTGCCGGGCCAATGGTATTTTGTATGTTGGAAACCGCTTGGACGACGCCCTTCCCGCCGTACCGCTTCTTACGCTTGTCTCTGAGTTCCAAGGCCTCCCGTTTGCCCGTGGAAGCTCCGGAAGGAACGGCAGCCCGCCCCATATAACCACTGGCAACAATAACATCCACTTCCACAGTCGGATTTCCCCGAGAGTCAAGGATTTCCCTGGCAGCAACATCAATAATTTCAGTCATGGTCCCCCCTTTTTGATAAACCCGTAACTCAGGCCGGCCGGTTTGATCCTAAACGAAACCTTTTCCTCGTCATGCACATCTTTTGTCAGGCAACGCCTAGCGGGGTAACCTGACCTACGATTTGTGTTTGCCTGATCGCCTTTTATACGAGATATTCAGCCGCTAATAAAACATAAAACATCAAATTGTGTCAATTGTGATCCTTGACTTGAACACCAAAAGTAAATAAAACACAGACCCATGAGAGACACCATCCGGAATATGATACATCACGCCTTGACGTCGGCCTCTGAAGCGGGCGCGCTCCAGCCATCGTCGAATCCACCGCCGATTGCGGTTGAAATCCCCAAACAGTCCGCAAACGGAGATTTCAGTACCAATATTGCCATGACGATGGCGTCGTCCCAAAGGAA
>CAZHHS010000189.1:0-4142 GCA_964532395.1 uncultured Desulfobacterales bacterium
AACCATTCCGTTTATTACAAGCTAAGTTCGTTGGAAGCTGGGTTAAGCCGCCCCGACACACAAAAAAAGGCTGCGGTGATATCGTCCCCCGCAGCCTCGTGTGGCAAAAAAAAAGAGCCGCGGCGGGTCTCGGTCCGTCCGCGGCTCTTTGGTTGTGAGATTTACCTATTCAGTGCACACGCCGTGGACAGACCGGGCATAATAATACCAGCAATAAAAGTAATAGCGCCCCGGTATGTCCGCGTGTTGTCTATTCATAAGGTTTCCCTAAGTTGACAACCAATAATGCCATGGAATCCATGTCGTGTCAAGCAAAAATCCCCATCCGAAATCCACCGCTTGCCGGGTTTGCCGGAGATGCGCGGCGGTCGGTTTGGCCCATCTAATTGACTCCGGGAATAAGAGTTGCTAAAAGGATGCGTCTGTCTGTGCGACCTGAAACATGTCGGTGACGCAAATATGGTGAGAATTCGGTTAAGCATATGAACACACTTTTGAACGAAAAGCACCGCTTGGTGCGTCGGTCCGTGCGGAGCTTCTGTGAGCGGGAGGTCTTCCCCATTGCCGGACAGATAGATCAAGAAGCCCGTTTTCCCTGGGAAGTGGTGGAAAAGATGGCGGACCTGGGCCTGTTCGGTATTCAAGTTCCGCAGGACCTGGGTGGAGCGGGAATGGATTCCCTCAGTTATGTGGTGATTATAGAAGAGCTTTCCCGCGCTTGTGGCGGCCTTGGCCTGTGTGTGTCCGTCCATAACAGTGTCGCCCTTTACCCGCTGGTCAATTTCGGTTCTCCCGACCAAAAAGACCGTTGGGTGATACCCCTGGCGAAAGGCAAAAAGATCGGTGCCTTTTGTTTGACGGAGCCCAACGCGGGATCGGATGCCGCAGGCATCGAGGCGACGGCGATTCGGGATGGCGATCATTACGTGGTCAACGCCAACAAGGTCTACGTGACCAATGGGGGGATCGCCGATGTGTGCCTGATTTTTGTCCGTACGAACCCGGAGGCCGGTAGCAAGGGCATCAGTGTCATCGTTGCCGAACGGGGGATGCCCGGATTCGTGGTGGGAGACTTAGAGGATCTGTGCGGCATGCGGTCCAATCCGGTCAGCTCCATTCGTCTGTACGATTGTCGGATTCCGGCGGAAAACCTCTTGGGCAAGGAAGGTATGGGACTGCGCATCGGGCTGGTGGGCCTCGATACGGGCCGGGTGGGTATCGCCGCGCAGGCGGTGGGCATTGCTCAGGCGGCTTTGGACGAGGCGATCACATATGTCAAACAGCGTTACCAATTCGGCGTACCGATCGGCAAACACCAAATGGTGCAAACCATGGTGGCCGATATGGCCACACAGGTGGATGCCGCTCGACTGATGGTCTATCGCGCCGCCTTGCTTCGGGATCAGGGAAAGCCTTTTTCGCAGGCGGGGGCCATGGCCAAGTTATTCGCATCGGAGGTGTGCGGCCGGGTGACCGATCTGGCCGTTCAGGTCCATGGGGGCTATGGGTATTCCAAATCATATCCGGTGGAGCGGTACTATCGGGACGCCCGGGTGACACGGATTTACGAGGGCACATCGGAGATTCATCGAATGGTCATCGCCAAGGGGGTGTTGGCCGATTAAAGTTCATGGTTAAAGGATATCGAATTCAGGGAGGGTGACAAACCGATTATGGCGCTCCATATCGTTGTGTGTATAAAGGCGGTGGTGACCAAGATTCCCGTAAAGGGGTATGTTCGAACCGCCGGGTCACTCGAACTCAACCCCTTCGACCGGTCTGCTCTTGAAATGGCCCTGCGGCTCAAGCAGGTCCACGGGGGGCAAATTACCGTTCTGACCATGGGCCCCGAGGCAAGTGTTTCCGCGCTGTACGAAGCCCGTGCCATGGGTGCCGATCGAATCATTCTGGTCTCCGATAGTGCGCTGGCCGGATCGGATACGTTGGCGACATCGAAGGCACTCTGTGGGGCGGTTGGAAAACTGATGCCCTTTGATCTGCTCTTCTTCGGTGTCCGGTCCTTCGATAGTGATACCGGTCAGGTGGGACCCCAGACGGCGGTTCTGCTCGACCTTCCCCTGGTCACGGCCGTGCATGCCGTCGACGTCCAAGGTTCTCGGGTGTCCGTTGAACGGCGGGCGGACGGCTTTCTGGAGGCGTATGCATTTTCGTTGCCCGGTGTGTTGACCATCGACCCGGCGTCGGTTTCGGCCAGGGATCCCAAACTGGCTGAGCTGGAGTCTGCTTTTCAAAATCGCGAGGAACAGCGGTGGGCGTTGTCGGACCTGGATGTGTCCGCCGACGCCGTCGGGTGGCGGGGATCGGCGACAAAGGTCCCTGCGGTGAAGCGGGTGGTCAAAGAAAGAAAATGTACCTTTCTTTCCGGATCCGTCGACGAGCAGGCCGGCCGGCTCATAGACCGCATCAGGAGATCGGGGGTGATGGATTGATGGTGTCTTCCCACCCAAAACATATATGGGTCTATATGGACCGCAGAACCGACCGGCTCTTGGACCTCGGGCTAAACGTCTTACAGAAGGCCAAAGAACTGGCCCGGGAATCGCGGTTGCCCCTCTCGGCGGTCGTCGTCAATACCGTCGATACGGCAAACGACCCGGCCTTGCCGGGATATTCGGGTATGGTGCCGGTGGCGGATGCCGCCGCCGCGTGTGTGAACCATGGCGCCGGTCATGTCTTCGTGTTGGATGTTCCGGGCCTGACGGTCCCGCGGGCCGACATTTGCGCCTTGGCCCTTGCCGAAGCGGTGAGGGAGCGGGAGCCGTCGCTGGTGCTTTTCGCCCTCAGCGATTCGGGCCGGGAGGTGGCCGCCCGGGCGGCGGTGTTGTGCAACGCAGGGCTGATTGCCGACTGTGCCGATCTCCGAATGGATGAGGGCAATCTGGTGGCCCAATGTCCGTCATGGGGGGGTAAGGTGATGGCGGATATCGCCTTTTGTGACGATGCGCATACCGGTTTTGCCACCGTCCAGCCGCACATCGCCCAAGCGCAACAGGAGCCGGGCTCGCCGGGCCGGATAGAACACATTCCCTGCACTGCCGTTGATCTATCCCGCGGCCCTCAACTCCTTTCCAGTGAACCGGATACAGCGGCGGACCGGAAAATGGAACAGGCCGACGTGGTAGTGGTCGGCGGAGCGGGATTGGGCAGTACGGAAGGCTTTGGGTGGGTCAGGCAACTTGCCGCGGCCCTGGGCGGGGAAGTGGGTGCCACCCGTCCCCCGGTCCTTCAACATTGGGTGGATGAAGAACGGCTCATCGGTCAAACGGGAAAGACGGTTCGGCCGCGGGTCCTGATCTCTGTCGGCACGTCCGGGGCCATGCAATATACCGCCGGCATCATGGAGTCCGAGCTGATCGTAGCCGTCAATCGGGATCCCCATGCCCCCATATTTCAGATTGCCGACATCGGTATTGTCGCCGATTGGAAAGCCTTCGTGCCCGTACTCACCGAACGGGTGAGGCAGATCACCATGAGAGGACTCGCCGATGTGTGGCGGGACCAATCTCCGGAAGGAGTATCGGGGTTCGGCCGCCGAGTGAAAAAATTGCGAGAGGCACAAGACTGGTCCGTAGAGGTTCTGGCGGAAAAAACAGGCCAGTCGCCGGAGTTTATCCTTCAGGTGGAAAACGACGATGTTACGCCGCCGGTGGCGTTTCTCCTGCGGTTGTCCCGGGCGTTGGGTGTGGAGCCGGGTGCGTTTCTGGATGACCGGGAAAAACGGACCATCCGGGACCGGCGGGCAGAGGCTTTCGTGAAGCGGACCGAGAACTATTCCTATGAAACGCTGACCCCCGAAGCGGAAAGCGAGCACCTGCGCGCCTTTATGATTACCATCGAATCGAAACAGGTGCACAAGCCGGTGGCGTATAAACACGAAGGGGAGGAATTTGTTTTCGTCATGGCCGGGGAGCTCGAGTTGACCCTCGGCGGCAAGGCCCATTGCTTAAAGCCCGGGGAATCCCTTCGTTTCAACTCGGACACGCCCCACAAGTTGAAGAGCCTGTCGGATGCCACGACCCGCTGTTTGGTCGTTCTCTATACCCCTTGATCATATTCGCCCGCGGTGATCGGCTGAAATTCGGCGTGGTCTACGTGGCCAGGGCCGGGGGAGTGGACGCCGC
>CAZHHS010000190.1:0-1161 GCA_964532395.1 uncultured Desulfobacterales bacterium
ATTTGGAGTTCTTGTTTCCCTTAGTGAAAAAATCGGGCTTGCGGGGCGTTCTCTTTGCTGATGCGGGCAACGCTTACGATAATGGCGAAGGACTCAGCTTCGGGGACTTGAGGCGGAGTATCGGGTATGGGTTCCGGTGGTATTCTCCCATCGGGCCGATCCGCCTCGAATATGGTTACATAATCGATGACAAAGAAGGGAAAAAGGGGGAAGCGGGGTGGGAGTTCTCGATGGGTATGGCATTTTAGGAAGCATGTCTTAGTTTTTGTCAGGTTGCGTATTTAGCACCAATGATTGCGGGACCTTGAAACCGGATAACGATTGGAATGATACGGGGAATGAAAGCAAGACAACTGCCTGGTTGGTCACCGGGGCCACTGCCGGCGAAGAAATGAATGTTGGAGGAGTTTGTATGAAAGTTTCGACGGCTACTTTAAAGGTGATCCTCGTTTTGTTAATGCTGACAGTTCCGGCCTACGGGGTGGACGTGGCGAAGATTGGAGTGGTTGATCTTCAACGGGTCATTGACACCTCAAACGTCGGTAAACGCTCGTCTGAAGAAATAAAGCGGGAAGGTCGCCGAATGGAGCAAACACTTGCTGAGAAGGAAGCGGAGCTGGAAGAATTAAAGGAAACCCTCGACCAAAGGGCCGTTGTGCTGAGCCAGGAGGCGCTAGAGGAAAAGAAGCGGGTGCTTCGCATTAAGACCAATGACTTTAAGTCTTTACGAAAGCGCTATTTGGAACGACTAAAGGAAATGAATGTCACCCTTTCCAATCGGATTAAAGAAGACGTATTTGAAATCGTCGAGGATATCGGAAGACGTGGTGGGTATCAACTTGTCTTGGAACGTCAGATTGGGGGAGTCGTTTACGCCCCAACCGCCATTGACATAACCGACAAAGTGATCGAACAGTATAACGCAATGGAAGCGGACAAAACCGAATAATCGAAGGCAGCCCAAACAACATCGCTGACCGCCCAATCTCTTATTAACAACCATAATGGGAACTACGATACAACAACTCGCGCACCTGGTGTCCGGCAAGGTTGAGGGAAACGAAAGCCTCCTTGTAAAGGGAATTTCCGCCTTTGACACCGCCGGACCAGGCGAAATAACGTTCGCCAACGCCCCTGGATATCTTGAAAAGATAGATGACA
>CAZHHS010000190.1:1171-4113 GCA_964532395.1 uncultured Desulfobacterales bacterium
CTCCGGTTTCTTTCATGGCGGTCGACGGGTACCGCCGGGCATTAGCTCCAAGGCGTTTATTGGACCTGATTTTACTTGTGGCACGGATACGTCGATATTCCCAGGGGTTGTAGTTGGCAACGACGTTACCCTGGGGGACAATGTTATCTTATACGGTGGCGTCGTCATTAGCGACGGAGTTCAGATCGGAGATGATACGGTTGTTTATCCCAATGTGTCTATCATGGAAAACTGCCGAATCGGCAAACGTGTCGTCATACATGCGGGGTCGGTGATCGGAAGTGATGGATTCGGCTTTGCCGGTGACGGAAATCATTACCATAAAATACCCCAGGTCGGTATCGTTCAAGTCGATGATGATGTAGAAATCGGAGCCTGCAACGCCATTGACCGAGCCACCTTTGGCCGTACTTGGATAAAACGGGGAGTAAAAACGGACAATCTGGTTCATATTGCTCACAATGTGGTGGTCGGAGAAGATACCGTTCTTGTTGCCCAGGTAGGTATTGCGGGCAGTGTCACGGTGGGACACCACTGCATTCTTGCCGGTCAGGCCGGCGTGGGACAACATCTTAGTATCGGCAATCGGGCAACAATTGGGCCTCAAGCCGGTATAACCAGATCAGTCCCGGCGGGACAGATCGTGTCGGGAACTCCGGGTATACCACATCGGCTTTGGCTAAAGGTATCCAACATTATTTCCAAGCTCCCTGAAATGAAGAAACAGCTTAAAACAATGGAAAAGAGAATCGCCGATCTGGAGGCATCTCAAGGCCCCAAAAAGTGACTCGAACAAATCCGGAAAGGTCTAGAGGGCGCAATAGGGTCATGTCATTAATCTGGCAATTATATAGACCAACTTCGTCATGCCGGACTTGATCCGGCATCCAGTATCAGGCGCACGGATTCCGGCTTTCGCCGGAATGACAACTTTGAGGTATTCAATCGCCAGAGTAATAAAAGATTAAAGGTTTATAAAACAAAGGTGAACCTATGGAAACCGCGTACGACATTAATGAGATCTTGGAATTTTTGCCCCATCGGTATCCGTTTATACTGGTGGACCGAATTACTGAAATCTCTCGGGGAAAACACATCGTCGGGCTGAAAAATGTAACCATTAACGAACCCTTCTTTCAAGGGCATTTCCCGCAAATGCCCGTCATGCCTGGAGTTTTAATCATTGAGGCCATGGCACAGGTGGGTGGTGTCCTCGTGTATGATTCCCTCCCTGAGGAGGAGAAAAAAGGCCTGGTCTACTTCATGGGCATCGACAAGGCTCGGTTCAGGAAGCCCGTGGTTCCGGGAGATCAACTCGTCATTGATGTGGCCTGGACAAAAAGACGGGGCAACGTCTCTAAGATGTCCGGCAAAACCCTTGTAGACGGCGAATTGGTGGCGGAAGCGGAAGTGATGGCTATGATAGGAGAAAAGTCGTGATTCATCCCACTGCGATAGTTGACCCGAAGGCAGAAATAGCTGCCGATGTTGACATTGGTCCGTTTTGCATCATCGGGAAACGGGTACGAATTGCATCCGGTACAGTAATAGGCCCACACGTAACCATTGATCAAGACACCACTGTAGGAGAAAATTGCAAAATCTTTCAGTATGCCTCTGTCGGCGCCGACCCGCAAGCAATTAAGTACAAAGGCGAAAGGACATCCGCAAAGATCGGCAGCGGCACTACCATTCGTGAGTTTGTCACTGTTCATCGAGGAACTGAATTCGGGGGGGGACAAACAGAAGTGGGCGAACAAAACTTCTTAATGGCCTATACTCACATTGCCCATGATTGTTTTACCGGTAAGCGGGTGGTTTTTGCCAATGCGGCCAGTCTCGGCGGTCACATTCAGGTTGGAGATTATGCGACACTCGGGGCATTCGTAGCCGTTCACCAATTCGTGCGTATCGGCAATCACGCCTTTATCGGAGCGGTGAGCGGCATCACAAAAGACATCCCGCCGTATGTTCTGGCGTCGGGTTCACCTCGAGCGGTGCTACATGGGCTAAACAGTGTGGGGCTCAAGCGTCAGGACTTTGACGAGAAAACCATTCGAAATCTAAAAAGAGCCTACCGCATACTCTTTCGCTTGGGGTTGACTCTCAACGAGGGCATTGAAAGAGCCAAGGCGGAAGTGGAACAAATACCGGAGGTGGTTAATTTCCTCGAGTTTATAAAGTCTTCGCAACGGGGGGTAACCAGGTAGCGGCTTCACACTCGGGAGTCAAAAGTACCTTTAGCGCTTTGATCCTTGCGTTTGTAACCGAGTGCAAAGCACAGCACTCGGTTACAAATAATCATCTATTTCTCTTCCGTCTTTTTGGGGAATCGGACAGAAATATCGAATTACCATGAAACGGATTGGGCTTATAGCGGGGAGCGGACAGTTCCCCATTATTTTTTCCAAAACCGCCCGGCAAAACAATCTAGAGGTTTGTGCGGTTGCACATGTGAACGAAACCGACCCGATTCTCGAAAACCATGTCCATGCCATCAAATGGGTAAAGCTGGGACAACTGGGTGCTGTGATCAAGTTTTTCAAAAACCATAACGTAAAAGACGCGGTCATGGCGGGTGCCATAACCAAAACGAACATGTTCTCAAATGCCATGCCGGATTTGAAGGCTTTGAAGGTCTTGGCCACCATGAAACATACCCAGGACGACGGTTTGCTACGTAGCGTCGCCGGCGTACTGGAAACCGAAGGGGTTTCCGTTCTGGCTCCCACATTTCTGTTGCCGCAACTCCTTGCTGAGCCAGGATGTTGGACCAAAAGAAAACCAAGCCGGTCGGAAATGGCCGATGTCCGTTTCGGCTGGCGAATAGTCAAAGAAATTGGTCGGTTGGATATCGGACAGACTCTGGTGGTCAGACAGGGATCCGTCATGGCTGTAGAGGCCATCGACGGAACAGACGCCACCATCAGACGGGGTGGGAT
>CAZHHS010000191.1:0-4078 GCA_964532395.1 uncultured Desulfobacterales bacterium
GGCTAAGTTCGTTGGAGTCGGAGGACCTATATGAACGCTGTTTTTTGGACAAAGCGCGGTTGGGGAAAGCCACTTTGGTGTCTGTTGATGGTTTTGTTTGCGTGGCCCGCTACGGCGGACCATTGCTTTGGAAAGGAGAAAGTGGCTGCCGAGCCTTGCGATGCCGTCATCGAAGAGGCGGTGGACCGGGTCATTCCATCCGAGGACGGGGACCTGTTCGTCGTGTTGAAAAACGGCCTGACCGTTTTGATCCGGCAAACCGGGGCGTCGGAGGTGGTTTCATGTCGGGTCCTCGTCAAGACCGGCTCGGCCTTTGAGGGAGAAGATGTCGGGGCCGGGCTTTCCCACTATCTGGAACACGTGGTGAGCGGGGGCACCACGGCGTGTCTTACCGAAAGCCGGATCAAAGAGCGATTACGATCGGTCGGCGGCGCCACCAATGCCTACACGAGTTATGATGAGACGGTCTATTATATCGATACCACCACCGACCACTATCAGGAGGCGGTCCGACTCCTGTTGTCCTATGTGACGGAATGTGCCTTCGAGGAATCGGAATATGAGAGAGAAAGAAACGTCATCCTCCAAGAGTTTCAGATGGGGGATAACGACCCGGGCCGGCAATTGTGGCATTCGTTTATGGCGACGGCCTACCGACGGCATCCGGTCCGGTCTCCGGTTATCGGACACCGAAGCCGGTTCCTGGAAATCGACAGAGAAAAGCTCATGTCCTATTATCACCGGCGGTATGTGCCGGAGAACATGGTGCTGGTGATCGTCGGCAACGTGGAGAAGCGAACGGCCTTGGAAACGGTGACGGATCTTGTCAAAACGGTACGGCGGGGTGGAAATCCGCAACCCTTGCTCCCGGTGGAACCGCGGCAACTCTCTTTCCGGAAAGTGGAAACCCCCTCACCGATGGCCCGATTGACCAAGGCCTTGGTCGGTTTTCGGACCGTGCGCCTGACCGATCCCGACCTCTATGCCCTGGATGTGCTGGCGGTGATCATGGGTGACGGCCGGACGGCACGACTCTACCGGCGGTTGAAAGACGAAACGTCGCTGGTGCTTTCCGTCGACGCCTCGAGTTGGACGCCCTCTTTCGTGGCGGGCCAGTTTCTGGTTTCCATGAGCTTGACCCAAGAGAATCTGGCGGCCGCCTTGGATGGCGTGCTGGCGGAGCTGTCGGACGTCAAGGACCACGGGGTGGATCAGGCCGCTTTAGACCGGGCCAAGGCCAAAATGGTCGCCGATCACATTTTTGGGTCCGAGTCGGTCCGAAACCAGGCGGCCCGGTTGGCTTCGGACTGGGTGGCCACCGGGGATCCCTATTTCAGCGACACCTACGTGGCGGGAATAGAGGCCGTGACGCCCCGGGATGTTCAGCGGGTGGCTCAAAAATACCTCGTCCGAGAGGCCATGACGCTTTCGGTGGTAAAACCGGTTTCCGAGACATCCCGGGAAAAAGCGGTTACCGAAACAGCGCAGCCGGTCCGGGGGCCGATCCATAAACACGTATTGCCCAACGGGTTGACGCTTTTGGCCAAAGAGATGAACCATGTACCTATTGTTTCCTTTAAGTTTATGGCCCGCGGCGGGCTTCGCTTCGAACCGGCGGACAAGCCCGGATTATCTCGATTTATGGCCGGTCTCTTGACGAAAGGGACACAGAGCCGGGACAAACAAGACATTGCGCGGGCGATCGAGGACGTGGGCGGCTCGATTAGTGCCGGTTCGGGACACAATACGGTGAGTGTTTCGGTGTCCGTGTTGAAAAAGGACTTTGACCTGGGCCTGAATATGCTTTCGGACGTGGTAACGGGTTCTTCCTTTCCCGAAGTAGAGATAGAAAAGCAACGGCGGGAAACCCTGTTGGCGATACAGCGGTTGGATGAAAAGTGGACGACCGAGGTGACGCGCCTTTTCAAACGGCACTATTACCGCAACCATCCCTATCGGCATGACCTGTTGGGGAGTACCGAGGCGGTTTCCGCCTTTACCAGGCAAGACATCAGGGGGTTCTATCAGTCGGTCATGATGCCCAACAATGCGGTTTTAGCGGTCTTCGGCGATATCAGTGCCGAGGCGGTGGTCGAACAAGTGGAAAAGGCCTTCCAGGGGTTTGAGCCGGGGGTGCTCGAGCAGCCCATTATCGAAGCCGAGACGGACAACATCGAAGAAGACAAACGGTTTGTCGTGACCAATGAAAAGACGTCGGCGGGAATTTTCATGGGGTACAACGGCTTGCCGCTGAATCATCCCGACCGGCCGGTGGTGGACGTCATAGACGCCGTGATTTCCGGGGTTGTCTATCCCGGGGGATGGCTCCATGAGGCCCTTCGGGGGGGAGACAACAGTCTGGTCTACTACGTTCACGCCTATCCGGCCTTCGGGTTGGACGGTGCCTATTTCGGTGTTATCACCCAAACCACAATGGACAATTTTGACCAGGTCGTCGATATCGTCAACAGCCGGATGGAGCGGTTGAGAGCGGTGCCGGTGGATGAAAAGACCCTGCGTGAGGCCAAAGACATCTGCATCGCCATGCACGAAATGGGCTTGGAGACCATTTCGGCGCAGGCTTCGAGTGTCGCCGTAAATGAAGTCCTCGGTCTCGGACATGATTACGACAGGCGGTATCCCGAACTGATCGAAAAGGTGACGAGTGAAGACGTCTTACGGGTGGCCAAGGTGCTTTTTGCCCATCACCTGTTGGTGGCGACCAAACCGGAAACATCCCCGGCGGAAGGTGCCGAAAAACCGGCGTTGGACCCCTAACCTTCCGCAGACCGTCATTTTTCCACCATGAAGCATCTCAAATATCGTTTGATCACTTCACTGTAAAAATCGAGGCCTTCCCGGTCTTCTTTTCCCCGAATGCCCTTGAAGTTGAAAAACGCCAGGCCGTTTTCGTAATTGACGGTGGAAAGGGCCTCTCTGCGTTCGATTTCTTTGGCTCTGTAGAATTGCTTACCCAAAGAGACGATTTTCTTTACCCGCTGTTTCTTCACCAACTCTCGCCGACCATACCGTTTCAGAACGTTTAAGACCACCCAGTAGGATTCGAAATAGGTCTTTAAAAAGGCGGCGAAGAGGAGCAATTTCCGAAACCCTTTGGAGGTGATGTTGTACGTGTCCGGCAGGGTGGGATGGGGGATGAGGATGGCCTCGTTAATGAAGGCTTTGAGGGTTTTTCGCACCATGTATTCGGGGGTTTGGTCCACATTGTAGGCGAATTCATATTTGAAGAACTCTTGCAGAAACTTGTAATCGCCGTGAAGCACCGAGGCGCTAAACTGAAAGGCGTCATACGACAATATGGCCAGTGATGCGTAGGCGGCGGGGATGAAATGGTGAATGCAATTGTTTTTATAATATTCGAGACTGAGTCGTTTGTTCTCGGCGGTAACATACCTGGGTTCTCTGTCGTGATTTTCGTCCTGGGTTTTGGTCTTTTGTCTTTCGATGAACTTTCGGTTGCTGTAAATGTTGAGGACCATGTCGATGCCATTGGCCGTATCATCCAGGTTTGCTGAAAAGCGTGCATTTTGGAAGTCCAGATAATCGAGATATGTTTCCACGTAGGTGACCAGGTCGCTTCTCGAAAAGCTTTGCTTGGGATAATTCAGGACCGCTGCGGCCACCAGGGCCTGGGCGGTGACTACGGAAATTTCGTTGATGGCGTTGATGATCCGGTGGGCGAGGTTTCGTCCCACGGCCTGATATTCCGTGTGACTCATTTCATTCAGCGGTTTTTCAAATTGTTTGCTCAGATCAGCCAGGGAAAGGGGGGTGCTGAACTGTACATATACCCGACCATGTCGCTTCTTGAGGAGTTTCCGAATCCCCATGAGCTGACGGAGGCTTTCCTGTCGCTTTTTCTTGCCTTCCACTTCACTCAACAGGGCGTCTTCCTCCAATAGTCGGTCGTAGCCTACGGCCACGGGGGCGAATATGAGGTCCCGGGTAATTCCGTCCTTGTAGGTGTCCATAAGGATGGTCAAGAAACCCGTTTTCGGCAGGACCATCTTGCCGGTGCGGCTTCGGCCCCCCTCGATAAAAAACTCGATGTTGAAGC
>CAZHHS010000192.1:0-4055 GCA_964532395.1 uncultured Desulfobacterales bacterium
CGGGGGAGGGGCCGGAATCTTTGAGGACCATCTGGTAAGTGACGATTTGGTGGGCGATGGCTACGGGTTGGCATACCGTGCCGGGGCCGAATTGATAAACCTGGAGTTTATTCAGTTTATGCTGGGATTGAAGGCCGGGGGTACCCGGCAATTTTTGCCCCTTTCCCGGTTGGGCGTCGGCGGTCTGCTTGAGGACACTCAAGGACGTAACGTCCTGGAAGCATCCGACCAAGATGCTGAGATGCTGGTCAAAGCAGTCGAAGAGAGGAAGACACACTTTCCCTTCAGTTGTCGGGATCATTCGCATTTGGTAGACATTGCCGTGGCGGCCGAGCGGCGTCGCGGTCGGTCTGTGGGCTGGGCACATCGGTCAGGTAGTGAGCCGTCGGGCAAATCGGAGGTGGTCCATTTCGCCCATGCGTTCAATGGCGGCGTGGTAATAGATGACAAGGCTGAAAGCACGGTTCGGGGACTATTTGCCGCCGGGGAGGTGGCTGCCGGGCCCTACGGTGCGGACCGCATCGGTGGGTGCATGATGACGGCGACTCAGGTGTTCGGAGAAAGGGCAGGGCACTTCGCCGGTCGGCGGTCAGGAGAATTGAGAGGAAAACGAATACCGGAGATACCCATGCCCGAATACCTGGAGAATATTGAGCCGGAAGAAGGAAGGGGTGGGGTCGAAACTGTATCCGACATAGAATGGGAACTGAAAAAGACAATGACGGAACATGTCGGTGTGCTTCGTACGGACGAAGGGCTGATTTATGCCCACCGGAGACTGCGGGGCCTCGAAACGGACTTACAAGCCGCAGTGGCGGTTGGAGAAACTGGCTCCCTCCGGTGTTTCAATCTTCGGAATATGTTCCAAACAGCTAAACTGGTAACAGAGGCGGCCCGCCTGAGAAAGAGCAGCCTCGGATCACATTACAGAGAAGATTGCCCACCTTATCAATCTCCTTGATTTCCCACCACCTGATCTCCTTGTTCACTCCTTAACCCCGCTTGTTTTAAGGCTGGCGACCGGTATAACGTTTTACCCAAAGGTGCTTTGAGCCGAAATGGGTAAAAGCGAGCATATATCGATCGCTTTACCCCCTTGGAGGAGCTTCTTGTCGACTTTTCAGCAATTATTTGCGGGAAAGTCTTGACTATTTTGCAAAGTCTTGCAAAATAGTCAAAAAATAAGTGTGAGATTGGTATGAAACGATTACTCGAGTCGCATATTGTCAAGGATCTGGCAAAGAAGATGGTCTTTTTGACAGGACCGCGACAGGTCGGCAAGACCTGGCTGGCCAAGGAAGTCGCCGGGTCGGTGTCAGACAGTGTATATTTGAATTATGACAGTGCCGAGGATCGCGAGATTATCCATAAAGAGGCCTGGTTGGAAAAGACGCGGTTTTTGATCCTGGATGAACTGCACAAAATGAAAGGGTGGAAGAATCATCTAAAGGGAATTTACGATACGAAGCCCCCAGACATGATGATTCTTGTAACCGGCAGCGCACGGCTTGAAACGCTTCGCCGGAGTGGGGATTCTCTCGCCGGCCGCTTTTTCAGGCAACGTCTCTTACCCATTTCGCCTGCCGAGTTGGTTCGAATTGGAGAGCCCTGTGACATGGAGCGATTGCTCGCTCGTGGAGGATTCCCTGAGCCTTTCTTAGCTGAAGAGGATACCGATGCCGAGCGATGGCGGATGCAGTATATTGATGGGCTGATTCGTACCGATGTGCTGGATTTTGAAAGAATCCATGATTTCCGGGCCATGGAGCTGCTTGTGGACCTGCTTCGTAACAGGACGGGGTCGCCCATTTCCTACACCTCGATTGCCCAGGATGTGCAGGTGTCACCCAACACTGTAAAGAGATACATCCAGATCCTCGAATCTCTATACATCGTTTTCAGAGTGCCGCCCTATTCCAAGAATATAGCGAGGTCAATCCTGAAGGAGCCTAAAATCTACTTCTTTGACACCGGTCTGGTCCGAGGAGACGAAGGGGCTAAATTTGAAAACATGGTCGCGTTGTGTCTGTTTAAACACGCCTGCGCTGTGGTGGACCTTCTTGGGCGCCCGTGTGCCCTGCACTATATTCGAACCAAAGATGGTGCAGAGGTTGATTTCTGTCTGGTAACGAATAACCAGCCTGAATTGCTGGTGGAAGCCAAGCTGTCGGATTCTATGCCATCCCGAGCCTTGGTTAACCACAACAAACGGTACGGAATTCCGGGCGTTCAGGTGGTGCTGCATTTGAAAAGGGAAAAAGAGGAAAAGGGGATTGAGATTCGAAAAGCGGATGATTTCCTCAGTTCACTCAGCGCTTGATTCCTTGTCTTAGAAGATACGGACGTCCCCATATATCACCCTTGACAATTCCGCCGTGATTCCGCATAATTTTGGGAAATTGAACCAAGAAGGAGAGGTGCTCGCCATGGAAGAGCTGCGGTTCACTGCCAAGCCATTGAACAGACAGATCATTATCAACATTCCACCAGAAATGGATGCTGAAGTGGTAGAGGTGCTCGTGCGGGCCACCAAAAAGACACCCCCTAAGATGGGTAGACGGAGACGGCCACCAGAGCAATTGCGGGCCACCGTAATCCACGATGATTTGATTTTGCCGGCGGTCCCCGATTGACCGGCAGATAGCCGTTCTTGCTGCCAATCTTCCAGATCATCATCGTGACCCCGCTGACCGAATTATTATCGCCACTGCCATCACGCATGGCGCCCAGCTGATGTCATTCGACGAACAATTCCGAAAATATGATGAGCTTAAGAGCCATCTCTTGCCACACAGCTGACGATTACCTCCAAACAATCTGTGTGGCGCCCTTCTCGCCGATGCGGTCGCTGCCTCCTTTGCTGAAAAGCCGGAGAAGGAAGTTGTCTGCGCAGGCAGCAGGCGACCAAAGAGGGCTTTGTGAAGCAAAGGCAGCGAAGCGAGGGGCAGGGCATGATCGGCGGTGATGGAAAGCTCGGCATATCCATGCACAACAAGCCTCTCTTCCAGTGTAATACCAGGGATCAGAAAGTACGCCAAAAGCAAGGCTTTGGAAGTGGGCCAGTACCTGCTTTGCATATAGGGAAACATTGGGGACGTCTATGAAATTATGATTTACTTAGAAGGATGAGTTTGATATACGGCGAATTATGGCACGAAAAGCGAGAATAGATGCGCCGGGTGCCCTGCACCATGTAATCGTCAGGGGAATAGAGCGGAGGAAGGTTTTTAGATCCGATTACGATCGAAAGAATTTTGTGAGTCGTCTTGGCAAATTGATACCGGAGACAGATACGGATTGTTTTGCATGGGCACTCATTCCCAACCATATTCATTTATTGCTGAGGACCGGTTCGGTCCCGATTGCGGTATTTATGAGTCGGTTGCTTACCGGGTATGCGGGATGGTTCAACAGAAAATACAAACGGCACGGCCAGCTTTTCCAAAATCGATACAAATCGTTTCTATGCCAGGAAGATGCCTATTTGAAGGAATTGGTCCGCTATATCCATTTAAACCCGTTGAGGGCGGGGATAGTCTCGGATATGAATGAATTGGACAAGCATCGATGGTGTGGGCACAGTGTTTTAATGGGAAAAACAGACCAGGCGTGGCAAAATGTTGACTATGTGTACGGTATTTTTTCAGATCAAAAGGGATTGGCCCGCAGAAGATATCGAGCTTTTGTGAAAAAAGGGGTTAATGAAGGCAAACGGCCGGATCTGACCGGGGGCGGATTGTTGAGAAGTTACGGGGGCTGGGCGGAGCTTAAAAAGCTTCGCCAAGCGGGTATCCGCGTCAAAGGCGATGAGCGTATTTTAGGCGATAGTAACTTCGTGGAAAATGTGCTCAAGGCAGCCGACGAAACCCTTGAACGAACATATGAATTAAGAGCTAACGGATATGACTTTGATCAGGCGGTGGAGAGGGTTGCTGAAGTACTGGCCATGAACACTGAAGAGGTAACCGCCCCCGGCAAAACGCCCCCAAGGGTTAAGGCGAGAGCATTACTATGTTTTTGGTCCCATCGTGAGCTTGGTATGACTACGGTTGAAA
>CAZHHS010000193.1:0-4021 GCA_964532395.1 uncultured Desulfobacterales bacterium
GAAAGTGAAGGCGTAACTTGAAGCAAAAACAGTCTTCAGGTTGCGCCTTTTTTTGTGAAGTACCTAAAACACTTAGGGAAATAAAGACCAGGAGGAAAGTGAAATGAAAAAACGTGTAGTGTTTGTGATGCTGTTGTTTGCGGTGGGGATGGTTGCAACCGGCCCTGCTTTTGGTCAAAGCCCGAACGGTACGTTGCAACGACGGATTTATCGGATAACGTTGGGCTGAGCTTGGAATACCTGACCGGCGAATTTGAAAACGACGACGAAAGAGACCAGTTGACCTCACAGTTGGCTATTGAATGGTAACAAAAAGCAAGCCGATCCGGGCTCAGGATACGATTATTAATGGTTCGGATTCGGGACAAGTCCGGGAGGATGATAGATGAAAAGAATAAATATGCGGCAAATGCAGGACAACCAATCCGGAACCATTGCTGCCATCAGAGTGGACGGCGAACTCGGCAGGCGCATCCGGGATATGGGCCTGGTGACCGGGACGGAAATTACGATCCGGGGAAGGGCCCCACTCTATGACCCGGTGGCTTTAAAAGTAAGGGGGTTCACCCTGACGCTTCGTAACAGTGAAGCAGATTACATTGATGTGGAGGTAGATTGAACCATGAATACGACAATTGCACTTGCCGGAAATCCGAACTCCGGTAAAACGACTCTTTTCAATCAACTAACGGGTGCCCGCCAGCACGTGGGTAACTACCCGGGCGTGACCGTGGAAAAGAAGGAAGGTACCTACAGTCACAACGGCTACAAGACACACGTCGTGGATCTGCCGGGTACGTATTCCCTTACGGCCTACTCCGTTGAGGAGCTGGTAGCAAGAGACTTCATCATCAACGATGCGCCCACGGCGGTCATCGACATCGTGGATGCCTCAAATCTGGAAAGAAACCTTTATCTCGCCATTCAGTTTATGGAGATGGGTATTCCTGTGTGCATCGCATTAAACATGATCGATGTGGCAAAAAGCCGGGGTATTGAAATTGATGCAGAGAAACTTTCTGAGCTGCTGGGTGTGCCCGTCGTGCCGACAATCGCTCGGAGCGGAAAAGGCAAAGATAATCTCATGCTGAAAGCCATCCATATGGGAGGCGAAAAACCCATGCCCCTTTGGATCTCATACGGGCCGGATGTGGATAGCACCCTCTTAGAGCTTGAAAAAGAAATCCAGGCCGAAGGGTTTCTACAAGATATCTATCCGGCACGCTGGGTAGCGCTTAAGTATCTTGAAAAGGATGAACAAATCCTGAAGATGGGAAAGGAAAGTAATCCTGATTTGGCTGAGCGACTTGAAACAGCTGTTGAGAAGCTTTCCGATCATCTTCAACAAACGCTCGATACCTATCCTGAAGCCGTCATTGCCGACCATCGTTACGGATACATAAACGGTATCCTAAAACAAGGGGTGGTTCGGCGGGCCCATGATCAGGACAGGCTCTACACTTCCGACAAGATAGACAAGGTTGTCACCAATCGTTTCCTTGGCCCTATCATTATGCTTGTCATCCTTATGGGGCTGTACAAGTTTACCTTTACGTACAGCGAAGTCCCGGTGGTGTGGACGGAAAGCTTCTTCGGTTGGCTCAGTGGCCTGGCGAGCACCCATATTCCCGAGGGGATGTTTCAATCCCTTGTTGTCTCCGGAATCATCGACGGTGTGGGCGGCGTGTTAGGCTTTGTACCACTCATTATGTTTATGTTTCTTGGAATCGCCATACTGGAGGATTCGGGCTACATGGCAAGAGTAGCTTATATGCTCGATCGAGTTTTTAAGGTATTTGGTTTACATGGTGCTTCAGTTACCGCATTCATTGTATCCGGTGGCATTGCCGGTGGATGTGCGGTTCCCGGTGTCATGGCTGCCAGAACGCTACATTCACCTCGGGAGCGACTGGCCACGTTACTTACAGCCCCGTTCATGAATTGTGGCGCCAAACTTCCGGTATTTGCGCTTCTTATTGCGGCTTTTTTTGCAGAAAAGGAAGCCACCGTGATGTTTTTTATTACACTGGTGGCATGGGCGGGTGCTCTACTTGTGGCTAAACTACTCCGGGGCACCGTGATAAAGGGGGAATCGACGCCGTTTGTCATGGAACTACCCCCATACCGGTTCCCCACATTTAAAGGTTTGGCGGTTCATACCTGGGAAAGAACGTGGCAATACATAAAGAAGGCCGGCACCATCATCTTGGGCATTGCCATCATTCTTTGGGCAATGATGACCTTTCCCAGTCTGCCAGCTTCTAAAGTGGCTCAGTTTCAAAAAGAGCGGCAAGAGGTGATGGCGGCCTACGCACCTGCCGTCGTTAAGGAATATATGAACGCAGGCGATGAGAAGGAACTTTCCGAGCAGGCTACGGAACTCAACGCTCAGATGGCGGCCATTGATCATCGCCATGCCGAAGCCGGTTTACGGTATTCCATAGCCGGTCGGATCGGTACAGTTTTGGAACCGATTACGCAACTTGCCGGCTTTGACTGGCGGACCAACATCGCCTTGGTTGGGGGCTTTGCAGCCAAGGAGGTTGTGGTATCCACGTTGGGAACCGCCTATTCGCTTGGTGAAGTGGACCCGGAAGAAACCGGATCGCTTTCGCAGAAACTCGCTAATGCCCCGAATTGGGACGTTTCAACGGCGCTAAGCTTGATTATCTTCACCATGTTTTATGCGCCTTGCTTTGTGGCCGTCGTTTGTATTGCCCGAGAAGCGGGTTCCTGGAAATGGGGTGCCTTTTCCATGGCCTTTAACACCATACTCGCCTTTGTTTTGGCTACAGCTGTTTATCAGGTGGGGGCTCTTTTTGGTTAGGAGAAGAAACGATGGATACATGGATAACACTCTTGGTGGTTATATTGGCAGGGCTTTATCTACTTCGGAGGCTTTTCAGGAGCTCCGAAAAAGGAGAAAAATGCAGCACGGGATGCCCTTCATGTGGCGCAAATGGTAATTGCGGATCGTTTTTAACCGAACGGACTGACAGCGCCGACGAGGCCTAAAATTCAGGGGCGGTAAGCCAGGAGGGGAACGCAACAGGATTGTCTGAGCGTGTATTCCTGTCAGTGTCAAGGAGTTATAGCCAGTTGGAGGCACCGCACGTTTCGGTGCCTCCCCCTTTGTACGCTACACATGACACACGTGGAGATTGCCGACGCTGTCCAACTCATGGGTTGGCAACTGGACGGGGAGACGCGACTCGAGTGAGCTCATCGCACTCAAGTCCTCTCCAGGCCCGGCAAGGGGAACGGTTAGCCGGGCGACAAGGGGTTCCACCAGGGGGGGCGGAATCTGAATGAGGGCAGCTGCACCCAAGACTCGCCCCAAGTCCCGATACTTGCGCAGAGGACACGGTCTTAAGTTGCCGCAAGGGCAAAGCGTTAAGGTCGCAGAAACTCAGACATGGATCAAGCAGCGGGAACTTAACTGCCTTATTTACTCGCCTTCCGTGTTCATTTTAAGACGTTTTAGCCGCCTTTCACCATTTCCTGGCCGCAGCATGTAAGCGGTACGGTACAAGCATCTTCTCCGCCTGCGGTGCATTTACATGTCTTCTGTACCTTCAGTTCGAGGTCGCATATTTTGCACACAAATACATCTCCTTCTTTCATCTCAAAACAGTTTGCCATGTCAATACCTCCTTCCTTTACGCTCTTTCCTGTTTCTTCGAAAACATGATTATGATGTCAACATATACCTTCACGTTACCCTTTTGTACAGAGAAAGTTTCCCACAATGGCCTGTTTTTGATACTTACGTTTTCCGGATTTCAAGGTTCATACAATAGACGAAGTCGTCTCGATGTGGCTAGATGACATGACAGATTTCCACAGACAGTTGTCTTGTTCACGGTTGGTTTATCTTTCCAGTTTGCGGCGATGACAGGGCATCACGCGCTGGAAGCTTTCAGACTCGAGCTGATAGCCGTGTCGCTGGAGGAAATCAAGTCCCAATTATCTTGCTATTCTATTAAAAAGGTTAACAATCAACTCCTTGGTTGGCTGTGCC
>CAZHHS010000194.1:0-4018 GCA_964532395.1 uncultured Desulfobacterales bacterium
ACGCGACACGTCGTCAAGGCCCGTTCAGTGCTGAATAAAGTTTAAATATCACGGACGTCTCCAAGAGCGCAAAGTCAGGCGCCGATCTTGAAGGTCGTACTTGACACCAACGTGCTCATTTCGGGCGCGTTTTTCACTGGCCCGCCGTTCTATATCCTGCAATCTTGTATCCAGGAGAGTTTCAGTTGGTTCTTTCTCCCGAGATTATCGTGGAATACAGACGTGTGGGCGAGGAATTTTCCCGGAGGCGTTCCAATCCAGAATTCGAAAAGTTGTTGAGCCTCCTGGTGGCACAAGCGTTGATAGTGGATGCCCCTGCCTTGGAAAACCCGATTTGTCGAGATCCTGGCGACGACAAGTTTATCGCCTGTGCGCTCGTCGTTGGCGCTGATGTCATAATAAGTGGAGACAAAGACCTGCTGAGTATATCTGGTGAATCGACTATCCGCATCATGAGGCCCAAGGAATTTGTAGATCGATATATCAAATAGGTGTTGTCATGGCAGCAGGAGGTGGGAGTGGTCCACAGTGTCGATATTTGCCCGAATTCTCTCCGAGTTTGCCAACGATCGGAAATGCATATATCTACACTCCTTATTGACCCTCTCGTTTGAATATCAAACCGATTCTAAACAGGTCAGTAGTGGGTGATGCCCAGAGTTGCCCTTGAGCTGGAAGACACGATGTTTGTTCAGGGTCACACACCGATAGGTGCAAAAATGGATATTGGAGGCAGATTGACAGGCCCTGAAAATGCTCGTTAGGGACGAAAACACGAGAGTTTAGCCGATCTTTATAGATTGTTGGTACCCAGATGCCAGGTGGGAATTGTATATTTTCAATGATTACAGAAGTAAAAATGGCGGAAGTGCATGGGAATCGAACCCACCCAGGACGGTTCTAGCGCCCCACACCGGATTTGAAGTCCGGGAGCCCCACCAGCGAGCTATCCACTTCCGCGCTTAAGTTTTTAATATACCCGGCAATTAGAGAGGGTGTCAACTTTTTTTGCACGCCACTGGCCTATCCCTGGCAAGCAGGGGGTACAATCGAAAGAAAGCTCGCGTGATCCCGGCTCTGGGATAAGGGCCCGGGGATGGGTTTGTCGCCGGCGGGGCGTTTTGACTCGCTTCTGGTTGTATGGTAAAAGCTGAGTTCGACATTAAAGGGGCGAAAAGTCAGGCCCTATTCTTTTAAGTCAGTGATGATATAATCCAGAGAAGCAGTGCTCGAATGACGGCGATGAAGACAGCCTATTTTGATTGTTTTTCCGGCATAAGCGGGGACATGGTGCTGGGGGCATGCATCGATCTGGGTGTGCCTGGGACCTACATAGAAGAGATACTCGGCGGGGTGATTCCCGGGACGTTTCACTTGGATGTTCGGCGTGCGGAGCGACAAGGCATTGGGGGGTCCAGGGTAGCGGTCGTCGTTGATGAAGACCGGGGCTCGAGAAACTATGAAGAAATCAAGAAGCTCGTTGAGGCCTGTAGTCTATCCGAGCGGGTAAAGGATATCAGTCTTACGGCCTTTTCCCGCTTGGCGCATGTGGAGGCCCGGATTCACGGGTGTCCCGTGGCGGAGGTGCACTTCCACGAGATCGGTGGTGTTGATGCCATGGTCGATGTCATCGGTGCGGCGTTGGGTATGGAGTGGCTTGGGGTTGAAGATGTTGTGGCCTCGGAGATACCCTTGGGCAAGGGGTTTGTCACCTGTGCGCACGGGGTGATACCTGTTCCGGCACCGGCCACGATCGCCCTCCTCGAAGGGGTGCCCATCCAGGGCACCGACGTGACTTCCGAGCTGGTGACACCGACCGGGGCGGCCATTGTGACGTCGCTTACATCAAGGTTTGGTGCCATGCCGAGAATGTCCGTCGATAAGGTGGGATATGGGGTCGGCAAGGCGAGACTGGAAGATCGCCCCAATTTGCTCCGAATCATAGTGGGAAACCGTGAACCGGCCTTCCAGGAAGATAGAATCCAGGTGGTGGAAACCAACATCGACGATATGAATTCTGAAGTGTACGGTTTTCTTATGGAGCGACTGTTTGAAGACGGGGCGCTCGATGTGAGCTGGGTGCCGATTTACATGAAAAAGAACCGCCCCGGTATTATGGTTCAGGTGTTGTGTGAGTTGGGAGTGCGAGAACGGATCGTGGACAGGATCCTTACGGAGACCACGGCCACCGGGGTGCGTTTTCACGAGGTGGAACGCAGAAAACTGGCACGCCGGATCGAGACGGTGAGCACTCAGTTGGGTGAGGTTCGTGTTAAGATGGTCTCCGCATCAACCGGGACGGTTGCCGTGCCCGAATACGAAGACTGCAGACGCATCGCCCGGGACAAACAGCTTCCTCTCAGACAGGTTTACCAGATGATATCCGCTGAGATATCCAAAGAGAAAAAGGATTGACGGGGTTTCGTCAAAAAGCCGCCGTCGTCTTGGCGACAGGCCTCTTCTCCGGCTATATGCCTGTGGCCTCCGGCACTTTTGGTACGCTGGTGGCGATTCCCGGCGGGTACCTCGTATCGCGGCTGGGTCTGGTCAGTGCGCCCCTGGTGGTGGCATTTGTTACACTGGTGGCTGTTTGGTCCGCCGGTGTGGCCGAGGACGTTTTCGGGCAAAAAGACAGCGGCCGCATCGTCATTGACGAAATTGCCGGGTTTCTCGTTACCATGCTGTTTATCCCGTGGCGGCTGGAAACCGTCATTGCCGGGTTTTTAGTGTTTCGGTTCATGGATATCCTTAAGCCCTTTCCCATACGATCTCTGGAAACACGGTTGCCCGGCGGTTGGGGGGTTGTGGGCGATGATGTCCTGGCAGGTTTTTATGCCAACGTGGTGTTGAGGATTTTGTTGGTTCTGAAGAGTGTCGCTTGATAAAGTCACAATTTGTGACGGTGCGGGGAACATTATGACAAATGGGGGGATGGAGGAGAAGGTGGCTGACTTGCTTCGTGACGCAGGGCAGACCATTGCCGTAGCGGAATCGTGTACCGGGGGGTTGATCTGCCACCGCTTAACCAATATCTCCGGAAGCTCCGAATACCTGGAAATGGGGGTCGTGGCCTACAGCAACCGGGTGAAGACAAGTCTGCTTGGTGTCCCCGAAGCGGTAATTGCCGACCATGGTGCGGTCAGCGAAGCGTGCGTGCGGGCCATGGCATCGGGGGTACGCGGCTTGGCGGGGACCCACATCGGCTTGGCGGTGAGTGGGATTGCAGGCCCTACCGGTGGGACGGCCGAAAAACCGGTGGGTACGGTTTATGTGGGACTGGCCGGAACAAAGGGGGAAACGGGTCGGCAGTTTTCTTTCAGCGGAAGTCGGCTAGACATTAAGGAACAAAGTGCCACCGAGGCCTTGCGGATGGTAAGCCGATACTTTGAAGGTGAGGGAGAGGGGTAGTCCGAGCCGGGATAGTTGTTGATATGACCGACAAAATCCGTACCTTTGTGGCAATCGATTTGCCAGACCATGTTCTTCGTGGTATTGGCAGTATGCAAGCGGGCCTTAAACGATCCGACTTGAAGATCAAATGGGTTCGTATGGAATCGGTGCACCTGACGCTCAAGTTTTTGGGCGATATTCCGGTCGGTCGGGTCGAAGAGGTCGGGGCCGCCATCAACGAGGCGATTACGGATGTCGGCCCGTTTACTTTGGCAGGTAAAGGCGTGGGGGTGTTTCCCGATTTCAGGCGCCCCCGGGTTGTATGGACCGGCATAGCGGGGGAGTTGGCGGCGTTACAGGGCCTTTACGAAAGACTTGAGCAGGCCTTGATAAGTATCGGCTTTCCAAAAGAAAACCGACCATTCAGGGCCCATCTCACCGTCGGCCGTATCAAGGGCCGCATAAACAAGCAAACATTGAGGGCCGCCCTGGAGGAACAAGAAGACTTCGTGACCGACCCGTTCAACGTGGCTTCGGTCATTTTATATCAGAGTACCTTGCGGCCCCAAGGAGCCATCTATACAAAACTAGTGGAGGCCGAATTGACCGGTTGACGCAATCGGCCGTA
>CAZHHS010000195.1:0-3995 GCA_964532395.1 uncultured Desulfobacterales bacterium
GAATATACCCATAGCTCCGCGGGTGAAGGAGATCCTTGAGTCGGTACCGAAAGCCCTGCATCATGGTTTTGTGTTCACGTACCGCGGGGACCCGATAACCACGGCAGGCGGCCACAAGAAGGCTTTCATTACGGCGTGTAAGGATGCCAACATTCCATACGGGACCAAGACACCGGGCGGGATCACGTTTCGGGATATCCGCACAACGGTCAAGACCAATATGGTTAATGCCGGAGTAAGCAAGGTGTATCGGGATACGATACTAGGCCACAGCTTGAAGGGTATGGACAAGTATTACATCAAGCCGTCCGGGGATGATCTGTTGGCCGCCATGAATACATACGCCGTGTGGCTGGATGGAAAGATTATCGAAGCTGAAGCGGACAGAAAGAAAAAGATCAAGGCAGGGTAGGTTTTCCGATGATTTTCCCATTTATTGACCAAATTATTGACCAAGTTGATAAAGCAACGAATTTCTAATGTGTAAGCGCCTACAATCACTACAAATAAAAACGGAAGGTTTCGCAGATATTGACCAAGTGAGCGTTTGCGAATCTTCCATCCGTAAGTACTTGATTTTATGGCGCGCCTGGGAGGATTCGAACCCCCGGCCTACGGATTAGAAGTCCGTTGCTCTATCCAACTGAGCTACAGGCGCTGATCTTGCTACCTCTATCGGCTATCACAGATGCGTCAATGTTGTCTACTATTTTGCTGTCACCTAAACAGTCTATCATACCCGACTTACGTCTTGATCTCCAGTAGCCGACCACATCCCGGAATTGAGCTTTGCAGATGACCGCATTCCGCTATTATTCCTTGCTAAAGCACCGACGGTCTGCTATTTAAAAAGACAAATAAACTAAGGGCTCACGCAAAAAGAGTTTCAGGTTTTGCCGTCGCCGCTTCAGCCCATCATTGACCGATGCCTCATTCGCAAGATCCTCAAAATAGCTTGCTATTACTGCGGTTTTGCTCAATCGGATCGGCCAAATCCGAGCCAAATCTGAGCGCCAATTCTGTGAAATACGTCGTGTGAGCCCTAAGCAATTGAATATGAGCGCAAATAACGACACAGAAACGTTCGACGACGAAAATGCGCAGGACAAGGCGTTACCTCCCGCCCCGCCGCCTGACCTGGGTCTGGTCAAGTATGATCCCTTACAGCGCTATTTGTGGGAAATCGGTCAGCATAAGCTGCTTACGGAGGAAGAAGAGAAAGAACTCGCCATACGGGTCAGAGAAGAGGGGGACCCGGACGCCGCCTATAAACTCGTTACCGCCAACTTACGCCTCGTCGTCAAGATAGCAATGGAATTTCAGCGGGTTTGGATGCAAAACCTGTTGGATCTGATTCAAGAGGGTAACGTCGGCCTTATGCAGGCGGCTCGGAAGTTCGATCCCTATAAAGGGGTCCGATTTTCATACTATGCTTCTTTTTGGATTAAGGCTTATGTACTTAAGTTTATTATGGATAATTGGCGACTGGTGAAAATCGGCACCACACAGGCCCAACGAAAGCTCTTCTTTCGACTCAAAAAAGAAAAGCAAAAGCTCGTGTCTGAGGGCTTTGACCCCAAGCCGAAACTTCTCTCGGAAAGACTCGGTGTGACCGAACAAGAAATTACGGATATGGACCAGCGACTGGACGGGTGGGAGGTGTCGTTAGATGCCCCGATAAAAGAGGATTCCGAAGACGAACGGATGGCATTTGTGCCCACACCGGGGGTGTCCGCGGACAACCAGGTCGCCAAATCGGAGATGCAGGCAATTCTTCGCGAAAAAATCGATGATTTTAGGAAAGAACTTAATGAACGGGAGCTGGACATCTTGGAGAATCGGCTTTTTTCCGATTCCCCCCTTACGCTTCAGGAGATCGGCGATCACTACGGTATTTCCAGGGAGCGGGTCAGACAAATAGAAAACAACATGACCAAAAAGATGAAGTCGTATTTTGAGCAAGAGATACCTGAATTCAACTCTTTCTTGGAAGGGATCAGCGAAGGTGAAGATACTTAATTTTGGTTCCTTTTTGGACCCTGAAAGGAGCCCCGATCTTACCGCCAAGGCTTTAGTCGTGTCGTGTGTATGGGCGTTACTGGGCGCGGTTAGCCTGGCAGCGGGATGTGCCGCGGTCAAGCAGGCGGTCGTAACCACCGAACCCAAGTCGGAACAAGAAACGGAGGAAGTAGGGGCGTATTACTACTATACCCAATCTCACCTGCTGGCCAAACGGGGCAATCTGGTGGGCGCAACCGACTTTCTCAAAGAAGCGATAGCAAGAGACAAAGGTTCTTTGTACTTGAAACGCGAACTGGCCCGGCTTTACCTGCAACAAAAGGATTATGATCGGGCCACCGAGGTCATTCGCGAGATCCTTGCCCAGAATCCGGAGCATGCCCCTTCATATGTGATGTTGGGGGGCATATATTCGACGCAGGCCAAACACGACATGGCCGTTGAATCCTATCAGCAAGCATTGAAGATCGACCCGGATGCCGAACGCGTGTATCTTTTGCTGGGGTCTGAATACGTTAAATCGAAAGAATATGAAAAGGCCTTGGCGGTATATCAGCGGCTGACGAAGAAAAAGCCGGATTCTTTTCCCGGACATTTTCATACGGGAACGGTGGCTGAATCGCTCGAACAGTATGAACTTGCCGAAGAGGCCTTTTTGAGATGTCTGGAACTGGAGCCCGGCTACGAACGGGTCTTGTTTGAACTTGTGGACATCTATCGGACAAAGGACCAAGATGAAGAAGTGGTGGAAACGTACCGGCGAATCCTTTCCCATCATCCTGGAAACATCAAAGCGTCGGTCGGCCTGGGGCAATATTATCTCGAAATGGAGCGCCCGGAGGAGGCGAAAGCCGTTTTCGAGGAACTCATTGCACGGAGTCATTCGAATCCGCTGGTGTTGAAACAAATCGCCCTCATATATCTGGATCAAAAGAGATACGAAGACGCTGTGGCGGCGTTGAACACGCTTCTTGACAATGACACCAACAAGTCGGACGTTTATTACTTTTTGGGCATGGCACTTGAAGGTCTCGAAGAGCCGGAAAAGGCGCTAGATGCGTATGAAAATGTCGATGACATGTCTCCCTATTATCAAAGCGCTTTGATTCACCTAAGCTTCCTTTACGAAGAAAAGGGCGACAGCAACCGAGCCATCGACTTGATGAACAAGGCGATCGAAAATGAGCCGCAGGAACCGGGGCCCTACCTGTTCCTTGGCGCTCTGTATGAAGAAATGGGATCTTACGAAAAGGCTATCGATACCCTCGAAAAGGGCCTGCAATTGGACCCGGAGCACATCCGGCTCGCTTTTCGTTTGGGAGTCGTCTATGATAAGGCCGGTAACAAGGCCGCCTGTATCGAACAAATGAAAGCGGTGATAGAAA
This sequence comes from uncultured Desulfobacterales bacterium, assembly GCA_964532395.1. Taxonomy (GTDB): domain Bacteria; phylum Desulfobacterota; class Desulfobacteria; order Desulfobacterales. Next base: position 3,405 of record CAZHHS010000195.1, read on the forward strand.
ATGATCCCACCCATGCGGAAGCGCTCAATTACTTGGGATACACGTATGCAGAACTGGGAGAAAATCTGGATGAAGCACTTACCCTGGTACAAAAGGCGCTAAAGCACAAGCCGGGTGACGGGTACATCATCGACAGCCTGGGCTGGATTTATTATAAAAAAGGAGAATACGGCAAGGCGGTACGCTTTCTAAAACAGGCCGTGGAACTTGTTCCGGACGACCCGACGATCCTTGAACATCTGGGGGATGCCCATCTAAAGGAAAATTCCCTTAAAGCGGCCCTGAAAGCATACCGAAAGGCCTTAAAAAACAAAGAAACGGATACGGAATCCTTGTTGGAAAAGCTTCAATCCCTGGAAAGGCGACTGGACATAGACGAGTGAAGCTGCCGGACTAACTCAGTCGACAATTTTACTCTCTCTGCTCCTAATCTGCTCGCGATCCGGCAATCCACGCTATGGCCCCATGTAGAATTCATTACAAACATCACGTTTCAGACAATAACAAGAAGCAATATTCGGCGCCAGGGTCTGGTGTTGGATATTCAAAACATATCCTGATCTGGACCGTGCTGCTTTGTCTGTCTGCCTG
>CAZHHS010000196.1:0-3988 GCA_964532395.1 uncultured Desulfobacterales bacterium
GAATCAAACCTTTCGTTGCTGTGTTTTTCTTTGCTTCATCATAGTCCAGTATTAGCTGTCCACCGAGCTTTAGGCCATAATCGTCTAGCCCCAAATCAAGCGAGAAATACTAAAAACTCTCGCCGACTTTTGTTTACCGACTCTCGCGTAGCGAAAAAGATTCATTGAATATGGCTTCCAACGATTTTTGGACATTTGCGAATGACTTTTTCTTAAATTGGGAGACCGTTTGAGTGTTCAGGCCGGTTTTGGACATAGGTCTCCGACAAGTTGTTCGGTTTTTTCGTTTATTCTATTAGGCCAACCGAAGTTGGCGAATTTTTTCAAACGTCCTCATAAAAGTGTTGGTCCAATGATTGTAGCCCAGTATGCGAAAGACAATCCGTCGGCCGGTATTTATAACCTGAGCAGGTATACGTACTATTGCATGGAGAAACTGGCGAAATTCCATTTTCAACAATTTGTCCCTGGCACTTCGGGATCGAACCAAAAGAGCAAACCATGCTTTCAATGTCCAGGCCAAGGAACAGATCACCATGTAGGCCCAGTTGGAGATCAAATCCCCCACAGGCATCCGCATGGCGTTAAGTCCGTTTTTCAATTGCTCGATCAAATTTTCCTGATTACAACGGTCATTGCACAAACAAACAACCTCTGCGGCCGATATGTCCGTTATGTTCGTAATGTAGAAAAAATAGCGAATATCATTAAACAGACGCAGTTGTCCTTTTTCTATGGAAAGATCTTTGCGCAACACAACGACTCTATAGGTGTCTTTACATTTGGTCGGGCGATAACTGAACTCAGCAACATGTTCTTTGTTCAGTTTAATGTTTTTGTACTCCCTCTCCGTTACAATTTGTTCCTTCACGTTGACCGGGCGACTTCGTTTCTGATCAGCAACAGGTCGTTTTTTGCGCCTTTTCAAAACGCGCCATTGCCGTTTATTCAAGCCTTCGGCAATCTTCACCAAATTGGGCATGGCGTCCATACCAAAAGCAAAATCGACTCCGTCTTCACTCCAACGGTCAAAGTGTCCGGTAAGCGCAAAAGCCGTATCACCTCGTACACAAACCCTATCAAAGCTCTGCCTGGCCAGCTTCACGGCCCGGCCGATCCATGGGGCGGCACCCTCATGAGATGGTCGATTGCCGGCGCGATTGACCAGATACAAAGGTTCCATGGTATTGGCAAGGGAGACCAGCAGTGGATGGTATCCCCAGATACCGTTGTAAGAAAGCCCCATGCCCTTTTTGCACTCTCCCGTAGTCGGGGCCACGGTGCCGTCCACATCTATAATCGCCCTACGACGTTCCTTTCGGCTAATACGTTTATCCCACAGTTTTGTACGAACGGTGTTGATCGCATCCATCAGAGCAACAACATCAGACTCGAAAAAACGTCGCGTAAAATCACCGGCCGTTGTCGGATCCGGGATACGCTGAGCACCCAATGCATCTATAAACTTCTCGTCGTTACGAAGAAGCTCTATGTCATCCAAACACGTACCGCCTACCAGCGTGTTATAGGCCATATTCAAAACATGGTCCGATTCATGGTACGGCACATTACGCTTGAGCAAATTCACCTTCTCATTAATCGCATCGATCAGCCCACTGTTACGAGCCAGAATGTGGAAGGCGCCAATTGCTCCACAATCAATTGCTTCGATACGGTCGGCCATCTCGTAACGAATATTACGAGCCGTAAACATGGGCTTGGACTGTTGCGTCCATTGTCGGCGTTCAAGGCGTTTGTTCAATCTTCGTTTACGTTTTTGCAAAATTCTGATATCTTTTTTCTTCACTCGAAATGCTCCTTTCTTGGGATTAGTTTTTTTTGTCGAAAACCAATTTACCCAATTATTGCGAGCATTTCGAGTATTTTTTTGCCCAAATCTAATTTTATGACGCTTATTTAAGGTCTAGTGTGCCGTCATGTAAATAAGCTTATGTAATTAGCATCAGGTGGCAAGCCCCGCTGCCACCTTCGCTCTTTGGATCTTGGCTAAGATTTCTTTACCGTCAGCTTTCCATTGATATGCCTTGGGTTGAAGATTTCTCTCGGCCAGATAGGCCTCAATGGACTTTATCAGTTGCCGGACGCTGCCAAAGCTACCATCGCGGACACAATCGTTGGTCAGGTCGGCGAAAAATCGCTCGATCATATTAAGCCACGAACTACTGGTGGGGATGAAGTGTATATGAAAACGCGGGTGTTTCCTCACCCACTCTTTAACCTTCGGATGTTTATGGGTGCAGTAGTTGTCCACGATCAAATGTAGATCCAGTTCTTTGGGAGTCTCCCGGTTTACTTGTTTTAGGAAACGCAACCACTCGACGTGTGTGTGCCGTTTTTCGGTACGAGAAATAATCTTGCCATCGAGATAATTCAAGGCTGCGAACAGGGTGATTGTCCCATGGCGAATATAATCATGTGTCTTAGTGCGAATATGTCCTACGCCCAAGGGAAGAGAGGGCTGTGTACGCTCAAGGGCCTGGCATTGGCTTTTCTCATCACAGCACAACACCAACGCTTTGTCTGGAGGGTTTAGGTATAGCCCGATGATGTCCCAGAACTTCTCATTAAAAGCCGGATCTTTCGACACTTTGAAGGTGCGGACGATGTGGGGCTTTAGATCGTTTTTCTTCCAAATCTGGTGCACACTGTGCCGAGAAATGCCTACTTCCTTAGCCATACTTCGTACACTCCAGCGGTTTCTTCCCTCGGGTGGCTGGGTCACACGGGTTATTACGGCATTGACCTTGGATGCCGGCAACGATGGCTTACGCCCTCGTCCAGGGGCATCCACGAGTCCTTCAATGCCTTCATTAATAAATCGCTGCGTCCATTTACTTACGCACGCATGGCTGATGCCCAGCTTCTTTGCAACGTCTTCTTGTTTCATTCCTTCGGCGCGCAACAAAATAATCTCTGCTCGCAGGGCATCTCTTTTTGAACCACTATGTGCACGAGTTCGACGTCTAAGTTCGGCCTTCTCTTCGTCATCCAATCGAATTTGTAAAACCGGTCGTCCCATGCAGCAAAGATTGCATGAAACTATATTTTTGTCAACCTATTTTAATGACGGCACACTAGATCACGAGTCTGTTTTCGGAGGAAGCGTTCTTTCGGACGACTTTGGCACCCACGGAGGTCATGCAATAGCTGCACAAATATTCGTATTTGTCGCCTTCGGGGAGCACCAGTAGCAATCGCTTGCGTACAGGTGTGGCACAGCGGCAGGTCGGACAATAAAGCTCTGTGGCGTCAAGCTCTTTGAACATGTCCGCGGGACTGCCGGATTTTTCCTGCGAACCTTGGTAATAGTGTTGAAACGGGTTTTGCATGTGCGGTCTCTTTCGTTAAAAAAATGCCGAATCGCCGTTATTTAAATAATGCTTAATATATAGTGCGTGGTCCGGGAGTTGTCAAGAAAGGGAAAAGAACTCAAAGTTTTGGGTATTAGGCAACGGAACAAAGGAGGTAGACGTGGAATTAAAACAGATCGACCATATAGGAATTGCTGTTAAAGACTTGGCTGTCGCCAAGGCGTTTTATGAAGAGAAGTTGGGGGTTTCGGTGGGAGGGGAAGAGACGGTCGGTGATATGCGGATTGTTTTTGTGCCGGTGGGTGAAGTAAACCTGGAATTGATTCAACCGACGACGGAGGACGGGGTCATCGGCAAGTTTCTTTCCAAGCGGGGGGAGGGGGTCCACCACATCGCTTATCAGGTAGGAAATGTTGAAGAAGCGTTAGAGGAACTCAACAAAAACGGTGTTCGCTTAGTGGATGCCACGCCGCGGATCGGCGCCGGCGGAAAGAAAGTCGCTTTCCTGCATCCCAAGGAAACGCAAGGTGTTTTGACAGAAATCGTTGAAAAAAAAGCTGATTGACACCTGACTAGAGGTTGATATAATAATTGGATCATATGGGGCTGTAGCTCAGCTGGGAGAGCGCATGACTGGCAGTCATGAGGTCAGGGGT
>CAZHHS010000197.1:0-3984 GCA_964532395.1 uncultured Desulfobacterales bacterium
GGAACTTAGGGACTCTTAAGGCTGAGTTTTAGCGCCATTGAAATCTGAGACCGTCGTGAACCTTATGCAACAACACCACGGCCAACCAAACGGACTTCAGATTTCAGCCTGCCTGTGGTACCGTACGCGTGCCATTATGAAAAAGACCCTTTTGTTTGCCGCTGCCACTATTATCGGCTTTTTTGTCCTCTCGGAAGTGATATTGCGATTGGTGTTAAGTCCCCTCCCGGCCCCCCCATTGGAGTGGCCGCCGCCGGACATGACCAAGCATGGGCTCCAGGAAGACGACGCCCTGTTTTGGCGGTTACGGCCGGGGTATGATGCCCCCTGGCAACTCTATAAGCTGGCCTACACCCATGAGCTTGCCCAAGACGTTGCTATTGATTGGAAGCAACGAAAGCGGCAAGCGGCCCCGGCGTATAGAGGTGTCACATGGCAGATCAACGAAAAGGGTGTGCGAGGTGACCCGGTTCCCATTCCCAAGCCGCCCCACATCCAAAGACTGCTTTTTATCGGTAGTTCCGTGACTTTCGGTTGGGGAGTCCGTGCGGAGCGGGCCTTTCCGGAACGGGTGGCCGAGACACTTGACGGCATGTTCCCACATCGCTCCTTTGATGCCGTCAATGCCGGGGTTCCCGGATATTCGACCTATCAAGGTCTTTTGTATATGCGGGAGCTTCTCTCCCGGTATGATCCGGATATCGTCATTGCCGAGTTCGGCATCAACGACGGGACCCTGGCGCCGGTCAGACAGGATAAAGCCTGGCACCCCTCCGCCATGGATACGCTGAGAAAATGGTTGCGCAACACCGGCTGGCGCCGACTTGTGGTCAGGATTTTCGATGTGAGTGTTGAGCCCGAACCGATGTCGATGAAAGCCCAGGACTATCAGGCGGCGCAGAAAAACTTTTATCGGATGAGCCTGACGGGAGAACAGACGCGGGTGAATCCGTCCGACTTTCGGGCCAATCTGGAGAAGATGGCCGATCTGTGCCGGGAAAACGACGCCGTTTTTGCCTACTTTGTTCCCAGTCTCTTTAACGAATATGGTAAACACCGCCTGATCCGCGCCGTTGATCTGGTCACCGATAACGCCATTGCCGTCCAGCCGGCCCTGTCGGCCTATCCCCGGGAAAGGCTCTCCGACCTTTTCCTGCCGTATGACGAAGGCCATTTCTCTGAAAAAGGTCATCAAGTCGTGGCGCAAGCCATCGTCGACTACCTGAACGACCATCTGTTTGCGCCGTCTCGGTGAAGATGCTTTTCGGTTAGGAATAGACTTGACAGCCCTCCCGAACTTTTGATAGGAGCTGCTCCTAATGCTCTAAAAAGGATTGCCCCTACCCGCAAGGCGATCCGGTCTTGGGGCTTGGTATTCTTGTTTGCGGGTAAATTACGCTGTTTCCACGCCAACTTGTTAAGACATTTTTGAAAGGCCGGCACCTGTCCGAGAACGCCGTTCGTTGCTGGGCAGGCTTCCCTTGTCTTTGTGCCGCAGGAGGTCCCTAGGACAGCCTGTCGCCCAGTCTGTCGCAGCGTACTGCAGCGGAATGGCATGCGGACGACTGCGCTGAGGCCGGCCTGTGAAGCTCGTGCACGTCGCAATGCAAAGTGCGGCCTGCACCGGTTTCTTCGCCTTCAGGTGTCGACAGGTTTCCCGCGAAAACGGCATCCCCCTTAAAGGCATTTGGAGGCATGATGAAAACCAGAAAAGTGTCCGTTCCCATCCTTGTCGTTTTTTTGCTCGCTGTTTTCCTTTCATCGGCCCGTGCAAACGATGCAACCGTATTCGGTCCCAAGGACTGTGATATCGGTTACTGGCATCTTCACTTTTCCCGCAGCACCTTTGGTCTCGATGAACCGGGCGACGGCGTTATCGTCATCCGGAAAAACACCCCCGACGCGGATCTGGCGGGCGGTTTTATCTTTTTCAACTGGCGGTTGATTCCGTTGCGCAATTTTCTCAGGGGAGACGACCGGATCGTCTACAAAGACACGCGACTCCGGGCGGTCAACCGTTTGACCGTCCTGTTGCGAGGCGACCCCGGAGCGTCGGTATCCGTCGAGGTACGCAAGCTGGACACACCGGTGCCCTTGCCGGAGATTACATTTGCTGCCGATCCCATGGCGTTGGCTCCCGGCGAATCGGCCACACTTACCTGGGAAACCCAATACGCCGATCTCGTCATCCTGGATCATGATATCGGAGAGGTGCCGAGAAGCGGTTCCTCGTCGGTCACGCCGGAAGAAACCACCACATATGTGCTGGCGGCCATTGGTCCCGGTGGTTCCACCACCGACAGCGTTACCGTTCGGGTCGATCCGCTGCCACCCAGTGTGGAAATTACCACGACGCCGGCGTCCATTCTCGTGGGAGAGACGGCGGTATTGAATTGGGTGGCGACGAACGCCGACACTTGCGCCATCGAGCCGGACATCGGGGTGGTAGGCCTTTCCGGGTCCATGCCGGTCAGTCCCTCGGAAACCACGACCTATACCGTGGTGGCAACCGGTCCGGGAGGGATGGATACGGCGGAGACGACACTCACCGTTACTGCCGAGCCGCCCGGCGTGGCAATCAGTGCGACGCCGGAATCGGTTCACATGGGCGAAACCACACTCTTGTCCTGGAATACCACGAATGCCCAAACGTGCGTCATCGAGCCGGACGTGGGAGATGTCGACCCCACCGGATCCGTCACCGTTTCTCCCACAGAGACCACGACGTATACGATCACCGTTACCGGCCCCGGTGGCAGCACGTCCGCATCGGTTACGGTCACCATGGTAAACAGTCCGCCGGTTGCTGAAAATCAATCGGTGACACTGGATGAAGATACGCCGCTGACGATCGGTCTCGGCGGATACGACGCCGACGGCGACATTCTCGAGTACACCGTGGAAACCGCTCCGGACTTTGGTACCTTGACGGGAGACCTTCCCGAACCGACGTTTCTTCCCTATACCGACTACCACGGGACGGATGCGTTTACCTTTACCGTTAGCGACGGTCAGGCCGTTTCCCCACCTGCAACGGTGACCATAACGGTTGCATCGGTCAATGATGCGCCCGTTGCTGATGCCGGACCCGACCAGGCGGTCGTTGCCGGAGATACCGTATGGCTTGACGGAGCCGGGGCCGCCGATGCAGACGGCGATTCCCTGATTTATGAATGGCTATTGACGGATATGCCCGCACAAAGCGAGGCGGTGCTTTCGGATTCCGCCGGGGAAAGTCCGACGTTCATTGCCGACGTGCCGGGGACGTATGTCGTTCAACTCATTGTGGCCGATGGAACGACCCAGAGCCCTCCGGATACCGTGGCGGTTACGGCCGAGCCGCGGATGGTCTTGGTGCCGGACGTCACCCAGTCGACACAGGCGTCGGCGGAATCGACGCTCCTTGCCGCCGACCTGGCGGTGGGAACGATCTCATCGCAAAATAGTGACACGGTTGCCGAGGATTATGTGATCAGTCAACTCCCCGCGGCGGGAACTTCGGTGGAAGCGGGCTCGCCCGTGGACCTGACGGTTTCTCTCGGGCCGGCCGGCACGGTTCCCGAGGTATCTCTCTCGGCGAACCCAGCCACCATTCAACCGGGGGAATCCCTGACCCTGAGTTGGACGGCTACGAATGCCGATGCCGGATTCATCCAGCCGGAGGTGGGCGATGTACCGGCCAGGGGAACCGTCACCGTATCACCGGTACACACCACCCGTTATGAAATCACCGTATTCGGAACCACCGGTTGTGACCGGGCCGAAGTAACGGTCTTTGTGTCGGGTACCCCTGAATGGCAACCGAAGGGATCGTTCGGTGCTACATACGAGGACTTGATTCCGGTTGACGCCACCGTAGACGCATATTCTCCCCGGCGGTTTTCCCTGGTAACCGGGTTGGTGGCAGATCCGCAGGGAGAGGCCGTTTCGGGGGTGGCGGTTACCATTTTGCACCGCCCGGAGTACGGCACAGCGGTAACCGAC
>CAZHHS010000198.1:0-3983 GCA_964532395.1 uncultured Desulfobacterales bacterium
ACATAAATGGGGTCAAACAACATGGTTGGCCGCCGTTTCCAGGAAAATTACGGCGGCGCAACGCAGATTTGCTTTTTACGACCCCATCACCCTTGTCCGCACAGCACGAAAGTGCTAAGGAGACCCAATACCTTAGGCGCGTTCGCTTAGACACGTGAAACACAAAATTGCAGGGAGCGTTCAGACATGTTGAACCTTACATCGGAATTCATTCAAAACGAAGTGGCCGACTCGGGTGTTATCTACAAACGGGGCCAACGGTTGTACCGGAACGGGGCGTTTGCACTTCAGGAGAAAAATCTTGAAGAAGGGATCTTTGTCTACAATGTAGACGGAAATTACGACGATTACACAACCGCCGTCGAAATGACCAACGGCACTGTGAAGACATCTTGTGATTGCCCGTATCCCGGCACCGGTTGCAAGCATACGGTGGCCATCCTTTTGGACCTTCGAGATATGCTGGGCCGGTGGCGGGAACCGGACGAAGACGATGACCCGTGTTTAACGCCCGAGGAAATACGACAACAGGCCCTGGAAGACCGGGCCGCTAGGGCGAAAAACGAAGAACTGTCGGTAACGGAAGGCGACACCCTTAAAGGCGAACACCTTTTGGAAACCCCGGCGGGCCGCCAATACACGGTGACCCTACACGATCCGTCGACAGGCCGAGGCCATTGCAGCTGCCCGGATTACTGCTGTAACGGCCTTGGCACCTGTAAGCATCTGATCTTTTTGAGCGAACACATAAAGAAGAAACAAGCTGTTGAAGACCGCATATCCAAGGAGACATTCCCTTTTGTGGATATCTACTGGGATTCCGTAGAACAGGCTCCCGCCCTCTTTTCCGAAATACCCAGGTCGCGCCTCGGAAAGGCCTATGACACCATAAAAAACGTTTTTGACAGAGAAGGGCGCTTTATCGGAAAGGACCTATCCGACTTATTCCCGCTCTTTTCCACTTTGAACCGATACAAGCGTCTCCGTATGCAAGAAGCGGTAATCAACCGCATGGAGCGGACGTCTCAAAAAAACCAACTGGACGGCTTGAGCCGACAGCCGCTGCCTTCGGGAGCACTTAAAGCCCCTCTGTATCCGTATCAGGAGGAGGGAGTACAATTTGCCCTTTATAAGGATTGTGCGCTCATCGGTGATGAAATGGGCCTTGGAAAGACCCTGCAGGCAATCGCCCTTGCCATACTCAAACGGCAGATCTTCGGCTTTGAAAAGGTTCTGGTCGTAACCCTTGCCTCACTGAAGGAACAATGGAAACGCGAAATTGAACGGTTTTCAGACGAAACGGCCACCGTCGTCTCCGGAAACCCCAAGCAACGCAGCGAGACCTATGCCCGGGATCCGAGCTTTTTTAAGTTGACCAACTACGAAGCCGTGCTCAGAGATGTCACGATCCTTTCCCGGTTCAAGCCCGATCTGATCATCCTGGATGAAGCCCAGCGGATCAAGAATTTTTCCACGAAAACCGCCCAAGCGGTAAAGCAGCTGCCCAGAAAACATGCCCTGGTGCTCACGGGCACTCCCCTGGAAAACAAGCTCGAGGACGTCTATTCCATCGTTCAGTTTCTGGATCCCTATCTGTTGACACCGCTGTGGAAGTTCGCCGCCGAGCATTTCATGCTGAGTCGCCGGAAACGCGGCAGGATTCTCGGCTATCGAAATTTGGGTACGTTGCGCGAGAAGCTTGCCCCCATCGTTATTCGCCGCCGCAAGGAAGACGTCTTAAAGGATTTACCTGATGAGGTGGTAAACAACTATTACCTGGACCTGCACCACAAACAAAAGAAGATCCATGCCGGATACGCTCAGTCCCTTCTGCCCCTTTTGAACAAGAAACACCTTACCCCTATGGACATGCGGCGGATCCAGGAACTCCTGCTGCGCATGCGTATGGTGTGCAACTCGACCTATCTGATCGACAAAAAGACCCATATTTCACCCAAACTCGACGAGCTTGAAAGCATTATCGATGAAATCGCCGTTCAAAACGACAGGAAAATGGTCATCTTCAGTGAATGGACCACCATGACGTTTCTGATTGCCCGACATCTTTCGGACATCGGTCTCTATTATGTGGAGTTGTCCGGCAAAGTGCCGGTGAAAAAGCGCCAGGCGTTGATCGACGAATTCTCCAATAACCGGGACTGCAAGGTTTTTCTGTCCACCGATGCCGGCGGCACCGGCTTAAACTTGCAGGCTGCCGATTGCGTGGTGAACTTTGAACTCCCCTGGAATCCGGCGCGAATGAATCAGCGCATCGGTCGGTTAAGCCGTATCGGACAAAAAAGCCGATGCGTCAACGTGGTGAATTTGATCACCAAGGAGAGTATCGAGGAAAAAATTCTGGCGGGCCTGCAACTGAAGATGGATCTCTTCCAGGGAGTGTTTGAGGAGGGAGAGGATCAGGTCGAATTCTCTCAGGAAAAGCGAAACGAGTTGCTGAACAAGTTGCGGGACATGATGGAAGAAGAGCCGGTGGCACCCGTCAAAGAGAGCGCCCCGGCAGAGGAAATACCCGATGACGCCCCCGGTTATCTGAATCCCCAGATTCTGGATAAAGATGTCCTGGAAAAAGAGGTTCGGGAGAAAACGGACGGATCGGTCGACTATGCCGGTGAAGAAACAATGGACGAAACGGCCGGTGAAATCGACCGGGGGTCTGATGGGTCCGATTCATCTCCTGAAAAGATGGAGGCCGTTCTCAACTCGGGCATGCAGTTTATGAGCGGACTTATGGAGATGGCCACAGGGCAGAAAATGTCTGCAACCGGTAGCGATGATCAGATGATCAAAGTGGATCGTGAAACGGGAGAGGTAACCATGAAGTTCAAGCTGCCGGGCTTTTGACATGAATTGGGGTCTGAATTGGGGTCAAGTCGGCTTATGGCCCCTTGGAAGCCGCTTGCTGTACCAGGCAGGTTTTTTATTCGGAATCGGGATCGGAATCGATCAAATATCAGACTTACGCCTCGTTAACATCTCCCCTCCCCTGGTGGGAGGGGCTGGGGGAGGGGGAAGCATACCCCCGGAAACATCAAACGCTCTGAGTCTCCCCGGCAAAGCCGGAGCTTTACCCGGATTAATTAGGATCTTTGGGCCGTATGCTCTGACCAGGGTTTGATATTGCTTAGTAAGCCCCCAATCTTCTCCTCCGTGACTTCGGTGTCAAAAGCAGCTTGTGCGCGCAGCCAATAACCATTGGATAGGCCAAAGAATCGACATAGTCTCAAGTCTGTATCAGCTGTTACCGCTCGTTTGCCTGCCACAATTTCACTGATGCGCTGTGCAGGTACACCTATCTCTTTAGCCAAACGGTACTGGCTAAGACCCATGGGCTTGATGAATTCTTCCGACAGAATTTCACCTGGTGTTATAGGTTCAAGTTTTTTCATCATGAACACTCCTTAATCAAATCGTAAAAGTCGGTAGTCGCTCTTTGCCGAAAAGATCCGCTCAGACCGTCTTGCCCGATTCAGCACATGATACCACGCATCTGGATAGGCAATCCGTAATGGTCGTGCCATTCAACCGCCATAGATGCTTGTCCAAGGGGCCATGAGACGACTTGACCCCTTTCCAGAAGACCCTTGTCACTTCGCCCATCCTGGATGCCGGATCAAGTCCGGCATGACGGATGGTACCGGCATAGCCAATCCCACATGACCACGCCCAAAGGGCGTGGGTTTCTAACCCTACAACGCAACTTGACCTTGGTCTCTCGTTTTGCGCTTCCTGTGCGATCGGTAAGCGCGGTAATTCCGGACCTGGATCCATTTGACAAGATCAAGCGCCATTTTGATATCGAACCGCCTTAGAGGCAGCACCCATTCGATGAGTATTCTAAGCTGCGAGACCGTAATGGACGGTACTTTTTTTTCCCAACCTGATTTTCAGGTGCCAGAGGAAGAAGTGAGCCAGCATGCATGTGAGCATGTGATGATGCCAGCCTGGGAGCTTTCGGACCTCGT
>CAZHHS010000199.1:0-3926 GCA_964532395.1 uncultured Desulfobacterales bacterium
TTTTACCGCAAAGGCATACAGGAAATAGTACCAGCGGCCTTGGGTATAGAGCTTTCCATTGAGGTAATTGAGAAACACGCCTTTTTCTGCATCGAGCTTCTGGCGATCAAATCCCTGGATATATTCAGCAGGAAGAGGAATGGGGATCATGTTGAGGGGAGACCGGTCCAGCCTTTCCAGCAATCGGCTTTCGTGAGGCACAGTGGCCAGGGGTTTAAAGGTTCCCTTAAACCCATATCCGACGTTGATTACCGCCACGGCGATGACGAGTATCAGGAAAAGACCGAATGCGCCGCGGGTCAAGTGATTTCTTTTCTTATCCGACGCCCTCCCGGGGAGCTCCTTTTGAAAACAAAAAGAAAGAAGCCACAGTCCCAGATATACGGGAAGAAGCAAGGCGCCGGTGAATTTGGTCAACAAGGCGAGTCCGGTGGAAAGCCCCCCCCACAGGGTCCCTTTTGTATCTCCTTTCCACAGCAGGCGCCAGAAATAGTAGGTGGCCGCAAACATGAAAAGCGTACAGCCCAAATCCGTGGTTACCAGACGGGCGTGGGCAAGGATATTCGGGCTGAACACATAAAGCAGGAGACTGATCAGTCCCGCCGAGGTACCGTATAATTGTCGGGCCCACCGAAAGACAAAAAATCCGAGTATGACGGCCAGCAACACGGCGGGCAACCGCCCGGCAAAGAAGATGTCCCCATACATGTTGGCGTTTTGCCGCATGAAGTGCGTGCCGAAGAGCCAGGGACGCCAGTCGCCGGTTCCTGTATAGGACCGATTCGGGTCCACGGAAACATCCATGGCCAGCAGGGGCACAGCACAGATCAGTTTCACCAACGGGGGGTTTTTCCCGTACAAGGAAAAGTCGCCGGTTTTCCAGTAATAATATCCCGCGGGCAGGTGGGCGAACTCGTCGACCGTCGCCGACTTCGTACGCAGGCTCAAGATACACATCACCGCCATGACCGCCAGGAGGCCGGTCACGGCCATGTAGACGTAGGTGTTTCGTCTGTTCCTATCCATCCCGGCCATTGTTTTGCCTACCGTCGGATTCCAGCCACGCCCGAATCGGTTTCAAATCCCTGTCCGCCACCGCTTTCGATCTATACGTGTCATCCAGGGAAATGGCCTTCCGAATGGCCGTTTTCGCGGCGTCTACCTGACCGCTCCGGGCATACGCACAGGCAAGATTGTAATAAGCGGGAGCGAAATCAGGTTGCCTCTCGATCGCCTGACGATAAACGGAGACGGCTTTTTGAAAGCTTCCCGTCAAATGATAGGCGAGCCCTTTTCCGACGAGGGCGTTTACAAAATCCGGCCGCAAGGCCAGTGCGGCGTTGAAGACCTCAACTGCTTTGTTCACTCGTCCGAGCCGAAGGTAACTTCTCCCAAGATTGTCATAGGCCATGATCAAGTCGGGGTCTGCCTGGATGGTGCGTTCATAGGCTTCCGCCGCCGCCTCATATCTTCCCTGTTTAGCCAAGGTGTTTCCCATATTGTAGAGTGCCGGCGAGTAGGACGGATCGATGTCCAGGGCTTGCTGAAAAAAGGCGTATGCCTCTTCGAAATGACCCCTTTCAGTAGCGGCGATGCCCATCTCGGTGTAAGGGGTTTTGAACGTATCCGTTTCGTCCACCACGGGCCAGTTGACGGCCAAAGCCACCAGGGAGAGGGCAAGAAGGAGGATGCACAGGTGCTTGACCTCTCGTTTTGCCAATCTATTGACCAACCAATCGACGGTGTGGCCGGCGAACACGATGAGTACCGGCACAATGGCCAGACGGTATCGGGAGGCCATATGAAAGGGAACGATGGAGACCATATAGCCGAGGACGAAAAGGACGAACAGCCATGTCAAGGCGTTCCGGCGGGCCAGAAAAAGTCCCAAAACACCCAGCGGTGCCACCAGACCGAAACCGATGAACAGAAAGGGGAGGACGCCGATCTGTTCCCGGAAAAAATAGTAGTTATAATTGTCCGGAATTTCAAAATGGTTCCAGAACATGGCGGTCTTTTTGGCCAGCAGTGCCAACGCCCGTTCCGGGTTCGCCTTGATAAACTCGAGGCCCTGCCGAAACCAGAAACTCGATATCTCCGAGGGCCTCATTTCCGTTCTGCCCGTTTCTTGGAGCGCCCGGGCCTTGAAATCGGCTTCTTCGTACCTGGGATTCAGGCGTATCCCCTCCGGATTTTCAAAGAAGCCGCTGGCATGGGGATTGTTGCCGATGTAAAAGTTCTGGCCGGCTTGGGAGGTGGTGAGTACGAAATCGTTTCCCACGACATAGTTCCTGATGGTAACCGGGGAGATGACGGCGGCGGTACCCAGAAGGAGGCACATCCCATAACCGATAATGTGTAAAATTGGACGGGGACGTAAGGCGATCAGCATCCAGAGTCCCAGCACCGGCAAAAGCAGAATCAGATTGCCCCGGGTCAATATGGAGAACCCCAGTGCCGCCCCGGAAAGAAGCCACACATACCAGCGGGGTGATTGGAAAGCGGCGATGAGGCCCAACAGGGTCAGATCCGTAAAAAGGATGCTCAAACTGTCCTTTCCGACGGCCCCTTCGTAAAAAACAAGAATGCCGTACAGAAGGGTTAAAAGCGCACACCAGAGCGCCGCTTGTCGATCGAAGAGCCGACGGGCGATCCAGAATATCACCACACAGTTGAATGCCCCCAGAACGAGCTGAAGGATTCGCACCCCCTCAAGGTGATGTCCGAAGAAGCTATAAAAGATGCCTAAAAAATATGGATAAAACGGGGCTTGATAGAAAACCGATTCGCCTAACCAGTTTCCGTCGGCCAATGTCCGTGCCATTCGGTCGTAGGCCGCCGCATCGACACCCAAGGAATCGGCAAGTGGGGCGGACTGCATTTGTAGAAAATAGACCCCCCGGATAGCCAGTGCCGAAAAGAAAACCAGCAGAGCGAGTTTCCGGTCCGAAAGCAATGGATGTTCCGAGGTGTTGGCTGTCATGGCGAATGGGTGGGCCGGTCCGAACCGCTTGTCCCGGGGGTCCAGTTACGGTATTTCCACAAAGTCCATATGGCGATGAGTCCGTCGGTCCATCGGATCTTCTTGCCTTCTTTGATGGAACGAGGGGAATAAGAAATAGGCAGTTCCTTTATCCGGACGCCCATCCGACTGAGCTTGGCCGTGACCTCGGGGCAGAATTCAAAGCCCGTAGACGCGAGGTCCATAGATTTCAGGAGCTCGGTCTGAAACACCTTATAACAGGTCGGTTCGTCGGTAATCCGGATACCATATATCAAATTGGCCAGGAAAGATAAGACCCGACCGCCCCAATAAAACCGCAAATAGGACTTGGGGTTCTTTCCCAGGACACGGGAGCCGTACACCGCCCGATCGGTGCCCTTTACGATAGGCTGGATAAGTTTCTCGTAATCCGACGGGTCGTATTCCAGATCACCGTCTTGAATGATAACCATGTCCCCGGTGACGGCTTCAATTCCTGTTCGGATCGCGCCCCCCTTGCCGATATTTCTTTCGTGAAAGCAGGCCGTGATGGTCCCATCCGCCGCCAGTCTTTTCACCAATTCCCGAGTACCGTCGGTGGAGCCGTCATCCACCACGATGACTTCTCGGTCCACGTTCAAAGGGACCCGGTGGATCCGGTCCAGGAGATCTTCAAGGGTGGCGATTTCATTATATACGGGTACAATAATGGAAAGTTTCATTGGCGCGCTTTATAGAACAGATTTTGGTAAGGTGCAATAGGCCCGACCAAATCGTTGGAAGTCCCATATGATCAACTTTTTGAAAACGTGACAGGTTCGGGACGGTTTCAGATTTCAATGGGGCTAACTGTTTGAAGCCGTTAGAGTCCCTTGGTTCCGTTGTTACGTTGAAATTCAATAGGCACCACATATCTTGGTAAATCCACATGGCTTATTTGGTA